>CAIQQM010000312.1 GCA_903873945.1 uncultured Verrucomicrobiota bacterium | reverse complement strand
TCCTGTGTCACCAGAGCTGCCAGCGTCTGGTCGCAGCTCGGTGGCAGCAGTTGCAGTGTTGCGTCGCGGCGTTCTATTTCCATCGCGTTACATTGCCGTTGCAGTTCTGGGTGGCGTGTGGGCGTCCAGTTCAGTTTCGTCCACGGTTCCACTGGGTTCCGTCAGCGTTGCGGGTTTTGCGCGTTCTGTGCGTTTTCGGCGCTCTCATCTTCCTGCCTTGGCTCCTTGGCGCTCTCGTCAGCCTTCTCGGCTAGCGCGTGGCCGCACACAGGCCACCACGCGCGACCACAGCGACAATAACCCTTCATTCGCCCTCGAATGATAAAGCCAGCTCGCTAACGCTCGACGAGATATCAGTTCGCGCTCCACTTGGTGGCCAATGCGGCACGCATCGTTGCGCGCTCAACACAACCACGAAGCGCTCCACGTCGTTCAGTTTCCATTATCGGATGCTCCTCACCACGCGCGGACGCTGACATTCGTGCCCTTGCGGTGCCCACCGTCATATTTCCGTCGCGTTGCACTGCAGGTGCACTTCCGGCAGGCCGCCGACTGTCCTTCGCAATTCCATCCGCAGAGGCCCTAGTGGCACTCATGGGTCTGGCGGCGGCTCGTTCTCACAGGTTGCCGCGGTGCCGTTTGCCCGCGAAGCGTACAGCCGAGCAGCGCAGCGAAAAACGATCCCCTCTCAGTTCGAACTGGCAATCGAGCCAGGAAACCAGCCAAATAGGGCGTACTGGCGTTTATGACAATGCGCGACTCACGAATTCTGTTGTTGAGCCTATGGTTCTTGCTGTCTGCCGGACCTTGGAGGCTCCCTGCGGCGACAAACGACTATTTCGCAATCCGGGTTGTCGATACTCAAACGGGTCGGGGCGTGCCACTGGTTGAATTGCGCACGGTTAACAAGCTGGCCTGGTGGACCGACAGTGATGGCATTATCGCCTTGAACGAACCGGGGTTGATGGACCTCCAATGTTTCTTCCATGTCCGCAGTCCCGGTTACGAATATCCGGAGGACATGTTCAACAACCGGGGCATAGTCCTGAAGCCCATTGGCGGAGGCAGTGCCAAAATCAAGCTCAGGCGGCTTAACATCGCCGAGCGGCTCTACCGCATCACCGGCCAGGGCATTTACCGCGACAGCGTGCTGGTCAGCCGCCCAGTGCCGCTGCGCCAGCCCCTTCTCAATGGACAGGTGATGGGCCAGGACACCGTTATCGCCACGCCTTACCGGGGGAAGATCTACTGGTTTTGGGGAGACACGGATCGCGCCTCCTATCCGCTGGGGAACTTCGGGGCCTCCGGGGCGACGTCCGAATTGCCTGGGCATGGGGGACTCGACCCCGCGGTTGGGGTGGACCTGACCTACTTTGTCGATGAGTCTGGTTTCAGTAAACCGATGTGCCGGTTGCCCGGACCGGCAGCGCATTGGATTCAAGGCCTTCTGGTCTTGTCGGACGGGCAGGGAGGCGAGCGCCTGGTAGCCAGCGTGGCCAATCATAGGCATTTGGGAGCCGCCGAGAGCTGGGATCTGATGGTGTTTAACGACGAGCAGGCCGTGTTCGAGCCACTGCAGCATTGGGATAATCACGAGGAGCATGATTCGTCACATCCGTTTCGCGCTCGGGTGGATGGTGTGGAGTATTTCTATCTCTATCCTAATTGGCGCGTGAAGGCCGATCTCAAGAGCCTCTGCGTCGTGGCCAATTACGAGGCGCTGACGTGCGTCGCCAGTGACGGGAAGGTCCGAGGCAAACAAACCGAATTGGACCACGATGGAGTGGGCCGTCCATCCTATCGGTGGAAGGCGGGCGCGGACCGGCTGTCTGCTAAGCGGGTGCGCGAGTTGATTGAGGCCGGCAAACTCAAGCCCGAGGAGAGCTGGATTGACCTGCACGACTTCGAGACCGGCGTCCGGGTAGAAGCCGAGCGTGGGTCTGTTTACTGGAACAATTATCTCCGCCGCTGGGTTATGTTGACCTCGTCAACCCGTGCGGGAGAGATCTGGTTTGCCGAAGCTGACACACCGGCTGGGCCTTGGGCGTATGCGCGGCGGGTGCTCACCCACGACGATTACAACTTCTATAACCCGACACAGCATCCGTTTTTCGATCAGCAAGGCGGCAGGCTCATCTACTTCGAAGGGACCTACTCCGATTTTTTCTCTGGGGCTCGTGCCCAGACACCCCGCTACGACTACAACCAAATCATGTATCGGCTCGCACTGGATGATCCTCGACTGATTCTGCCGGTAGCCGTTTACCGCGTGCGCGAGACCAACCGCACCAGCACTCTTTGGCCCAGGGAGCAGGTCGAGTCAGTTGGGGCGTGGGACCGCGTTGAAGCCGTGGCGTGGTTTGCGCTGCCCGGGGCCTGCAACGGCAGCAACGTCGTCCCTGTTTTCGCTGCTGAAACAAACGGCACCGTGCTCTCGCTAACTCCACCGACGCCGAAGGCCCAGGCACTGTTCGTTGGCCTGCCTCTGGTTGAGGCGGGAGCCGTAAGTCGGCTTGAGGGGGCCTGGGAATTCCAGGCCCTGATGCCCGATGGCCGACCAGTGAAATTCCGCCTTGGCTTCCAGCTAAAGGGGCAAGCGGTCCAGATCGATGGCCTCGTCCAGGATTCAACCGGTTCTGGAACCTTCCGAGACGGGAACCTTGTATTGAACTTGAAGACCAAGGACGAAGTATATGTAATCGAAGGGCGCCTCGACAACCGCACCCTTGCAGGCTCGTGGCGGCAGGAAGGCGCCTCAGCCAAAGGGACGTGGTCCGCATCTCCGGTTGACTCAATGCCTCTGGAGCGGCAGTCTCCAGCCCTGACGGTGCTCAGCGAGTATAAGCGCCTTAGCGATGGTGAACCGGTCTATTGCACGGAATTGCAGCCGCCTGCAGACTGTGCGCCCGGCGGACGAGCCCTTTGCCGCGTGTGGAAGCCACCAGGCACGGTGCTGGTCATGGATTGGAAGGTGAAGTCATTACCGTCCATCGCAGAGTAGTTGAGACTACTCGTTGAGTTAGTGAAGGGTGCCTGGCGTTATCGTATTCTCTCGCTGCCATCGCAAAGCTGGAAGTCCTGGAAAAGTAACACCTTTGCCTTGACCGGCGCTGGCGGCACCACGGCCAGCGCGGCTCACACATGGGCGATTCGACAACCCTACCGCCGCGCGTAATTCAATCAACCCTCAGCCCTCAACCGGTAAAGGCACCTCACTAACGCTCGACGAAACATCAGTTCGCGCTCCACTTGGTGGCCAATGCGGCACGCATCGTTGCGCGCTCAACCACGAAGCGCTCCACGTCGTTCAGTTTCCATTATCGAATGCTCTCACCGCGCGCGGATGCTGACACTCATGCCCGGCGGTGCGCTGACGCGCACCCTGCCGGTCACCGGGCCGCCTCACTCATTATTGCACACCATTCTCGGCGGCCCTTTCGTTGCCTACGCGCGGATATCCGGTGGTTGAGTTGGCGGACAGCGGCGGTGCGCCACCACGGTTTTGGGGCAGTGCATTTCTCGCAAAAGTGACGCGATTTCTTTTCCAGAACAAGAAACAGAAGAGGGATGGTTAATGAGTTTTCACACAGGCTCGCGTTTGAGGCAACAGCCGCCGCGCGTTCAGCACCGACAATTTCAACACGCCCGCCTCAACCCCTAAGCCGCTTCGTTCGCTCGCCGGCAGGCAGCAGTTGTGTGCCAGGGCCTGACTTTCCTGGAATTACCTTACAACCTCGTTGCTCTTGCCCTTCTTGAGGAGGGCGTTTCGAAGGTTGTTGCGGGCGTCGGTGTAATCGGGCTTCAGGCGGAGAGCTTCCTGGAACTGGCCGATCGCCTCATCGATTTGGCCTTTCATGCCAAGCGCGACGCCGAGGTTATTGTAGGCCAGGGCATAATCCGGTTGCAGGCGGACGGCTTCCTGGAATTGGCTGATAGCCTCATCGATTCGACCTTTCCTGCCGAGAACAGTGCCGAGGTTACTGTGAGCCTCGGAGGAACCGGGCCCCAGGCGGATGGCTTCCTGGAATTGGCGGATCGCCTCGTCAGTTTGGCCTTTCCTGCCAAGCGCGATACCGAGGTTGCTGCGGGCCTCGGCGTCATCCGGTTTTAAGCGGATAGCTTGCTGATAATGGCTGATAGCCTCATCGATTTTGCCTTTCCTGACGAGGTCATTGCCGAGGTTGTTATAAGGGGCGGCATAATCCGGTTTCAGGCGGATAGCGTCCTGGAATTGGCTGATTGCCTCGTCGATTTGGCCTTTCTCGTCGAGAGCCGTACCGAGGTTGTTGTAGGCCTCGGCGTACCCCACTTTCAGGCGGATGGCTTCCTGATAATGGCTCATCGCGCTGTCGATTTGGCCTTTCTTGAGGAGGGCGTTGCCGAGGTTGTTGTGCGCGACGTAATTATTCTCCGTGGCATCGAGTGCATGCCGAAAAAGAGTTTCATTGTTCTTCCAGTACCTGAGCTGTTGCCGCGTCATTGCGAGGCACAGGACGATCGTCAATGAACCCACCACCGACAATACAATCGCATGAAAACGCCAGCGTCCGGCCAGTTCGTACGCGCCCCAGATGGCGAGGATAAACACTCCCAGAGATGGAATGTAAGTATACCGATCCGCCATTGCGAATGCGCCAACCTGCACCAATCCAATGGCTGGCACCAGCATCCCGCAATACCACAGCCACCCCATCAGCAAACACGGATAGCGCCGCCGCTTCGCAAACAGAAGCACCGACATGCCCACCATCAACCCGCCTGCCAGGAGCACTTTCTCTATCGGCCAATGCCCGGGGTGCGGATAGAAAACAGCCAGATCTGTTGGCCAGAACATCTTCCCCAGATAGTGGCAGTATGAAATCAGAGCGTTCCCGCTGCGTGCGCCCAGTGGCAGCTTTTCAACCGCCGCTAAAGTGCCTCCATGCTTCGACACCACGAAGGTCACGACGCTCGCCGCTGCCGCCAGGGCGAAGAATGGGATTTTCTCAAACACCAGGCGCCACAAACACGGGTTTTTTGCCACTGATTTAACACGGATTAAACACGAATGAGAGAAGACGAACTTCAAACTTCGAACTTCGAACTTTGAACGTCCAACGGGTGGCATTGAGAACCTGAGGCGGCGAAGGGGCCAGTAATCAAGCAGAAACATGACGAACGGGAACGTCACCAGCATGGGCTTGCTCATCAGGCCGCAGGCGAAGAAGAAGAGGGAAAGGCCATAGTCGAGGGCCGAGTGGGTAGCCACGGATTGAAGCCGAAGGTCGGCCTCCCGATGGGCCGAACGTCGGCCTCGCATAAACACGGATTTTCCAGCCACAAATGGCACAGATTTCACAGATGGGGAGGGGGACGAGGGGCGAGAGTCGGAGGCTGGATGGGGAAATCCGCCACTCGCCACTTTTTTTGCATAACGGATGTAAAAGAGCAGCGCGAGCAAACCGAAGCATGCGCTCAACACGTCTTTCCGCTCCGACACCCAAGCCACCGATTCCACATGCATCGGGTGCAACCCAAACAGCGCCGCCACCAGCAGGCTCCGCCAGAGCGTCCCGGTCAGGTTACGAAGCAACAGAAAGACCAAAAGGGTGTTGAGGGCGTGAAGCAACACGTTGGTCAAATGATGCCCCCATGGTTTCAAACCGAAAAGCTGGCAGTCCACCATATGGGACAACAGCGTTAAGGGATGCCAATAGCCAAAATCGACATCAGGCTTGAAGAAAGCCCACTTTATGCTTTCCAAGGTCAGCCCGTTTTGGACGTGAACATTCGAAGTCACGTAGAGATTGTCATCGTAGTTGACGAAGTCACATCGCATCGCTGGCCAATAAAGGCCAACCGTCACCAGCGCCAGTGATGCTGCAATCAGCCACACCGGAAAACGCGACCGACAAGAACTTAGCCACTGATTGAACACGGATTTCCGGAGCAGGAATTTAACGCAGAGGCGCAAAGACGCAATGCAAGAGGAAGGATTTGAAGACATAGATGAAGGCAACAAACCCGGCAACGGCGCGCACAGAGTGCTCGTCCCACCTCATTAACTAAAAGAAAATCCACAGATTGCAGCCGGAGGCCGGCCTCCCAATTAAGCACTGATGCTTAGCCACAGATTGCACAGATTACACAGAATTCCCGAATGGGATTTTAGCAGGGAAGAACGATGAATGCAGGGGAAGCGGAGGGGTGGGGAGCCAACCACAGATTCCAAGGATTGCAGGAATATTCGGAGCTTATCCGGAGAAAGAATTTTTCCGCTCTGTGAAATCTGTGCAATCAATGGCCATGTTTTCTGCCCCCTGCCGCGCCACTGTGGCTAAGTCCCTCTTCCAGCGTCTTGGCGTTAACGATTTGTGACACCGCCGGCCTGGGCTTTTCTAAGCAAGGCGTTGCGAAGGTTGTTGCGAGCGTCGATGTCATCCGGTTTCAGGCGGGTGGCGGCCTGGTATTGAATGATGGCCTCGTCGATTTGGCCTTTCATACTGAGAGCGACACCGAGGTTGTAGTGGGCCAGAGCATCATCCGGTCTCAGGCGAATGGCTTCCTGATAATGGCTCATCGCGCTGTCGATTTGGCCTTTCTTGAGGAGGGCATTGCCAAGACTATTGTGGATCAATGCGTTGTCCGGTTTGAGGCGAATGGCTTCCTGGAATTGGCGGATCGTTTCGTCGATGTGACCTTTGTTGCGGAGGGCGTTGCCGAGGTTGTAGTGGGCCAAGGCGTCGTCCGGTCCCAAGCGAATGGCTACCTGGTATTGAATGATGGCTTCGTCGATTTGGCCTTTCTTCAGGAGGGCGTTGCCGAGGTTGTCATGGTAGCCAGCGACATCCGGTGTGAGGCGGATGGCTTCCTGATAGTGACTGATCGCCTCGTCAGTTTTGTTTTTCTTGTCGAAGGCAGCACCGAGGTTGTTGTGGGCGTCAGCGTTATCCGGTGTGAGGCGGATGGCTTCCTGATAGTGACTGATCGCCTCGTCAAGCCGGCCTTTCATGTCGAGGGCGAGGCCGAAGTTGTCGTGTGCGACGTAATTGTTCTCCGTGACTTCGAGCGCGTGCCGAAAGAGGGTTTCGCTGTCCTTCCAATAACCAATCTGTTGCCGCGTCAACGCCATGCAGACAAAGATCGCCGCTAAACCCGCCGCCAATAGCGTAATCCCATGATGCCGCCAGCGGCGGGCCAGTTCGTATGCGCCCCAGGTTGCCAGGATCAACATTCCAAGCGACGGAATATAAGTGTGCCGATCCGCCAGCGCTTGTCCGCCCGTTTGTACCAACCCAATCACGGGCACCAGCGTCCCGCAATACCACAGCCAACCCATCAACAAAAAGGGATAGCGCCGCCACTTCACAATCAGCAGCGCCGAAATGCCCAATATCAACAAACCCGCCAGCAGCACTTTCGCCATCGGCCAATGCCCGGGGTAGGGATAGAAAACCGCGAGATCCGTTGGCCAGAACATCTTCCCCAGATGGCGGCAGTACGAAATCAGGGCGTTCGCGCTGCGTGCACCCAGTGGCAGGCTTTCACCCGCCGCCAAGGAGCCTCCGCGCTTCTGCACGACGAAGGTCACCACGCTCGCCACCACCGCGAGGGCAAAGAACGGGATTTTTTCAAACACCAGACGCCACAAACCCGGATTTTTAGCCACAGATGGCACAGAGTCGAAGTTCGACTTCCCATCACAGACGGAATTAGCCACGGATTGAAGCCGAAGGTCGGCCTCCCGATGGGCCGAACGTCGGCCTCGCAATAAACACGGATGAGAAAAGACGAACTTCGAACGTTCAACGGGCGGCATTGAGAACCTGAAGCGGCGAAGAGGCCAGTAGTCCAGGAGCAACATGACGAAGGGCCATGTCACCAGCATGGGCTTGCTCATCAATCCGAGGGCGAAGAAGAAGAGGGAAAGGAGATAGAAAATGGATTTCTGCTTTCCGTCCGCGAATGGAGAACTTTCAGTCCCGGGCTTCTGCGCGTAGCGAGCGTAAAAAATAAGCGAGAGAAGGCCGAAACAGCCGCTGAGCACATCCTTGCGTTCAGCGACCCAGGCGACCGATTCGATGCGCAGCGGGTGAACGGCGAACAACGCAGCCACAAACAAGCTCCGCCAGGTCGCGCCGGTCAGGCTGCGCAGCAACAGAAAGACCAGAATGGTGTTGATGGCGTGCAGCAATACGCTGGTCAGGTGATGGCCCCAGGGCTTCAACCCGAAAAGCTGGCAGTCCGCCATGTGGGACAACACTGTCAAGGGATGCCAATTATCGCACACGGGCTTCAGGAAAGCCCATTTCACACCAGCCCAGTTCAAACCGCCCTGAACATGCAGATTCGCAGTGACGTACTCCTGATCATCGTAGTTGACGAAGTCACATCGCATCGCTGGCCAATAAAGGCCAACCGTCACCAGCGCCAGCAATACTGGCCACACCGGAAAACGCGACCGACAAGAAATTAGCCACTGATTCAACACGGATTTTCCGAACGGGAATTTAACGCAGAGGCGCTAAAAGAAAAGCCACGGATTGAAGACGGGTTTTTAGCCACAGATGGCACAGATTTCACAGAGCGGAAAAATTCTTTCTCCGGATAAGCTCCGAATATTCCTGCCCTGGCTCCTTTGCCTCCTCGTCAGCCGTCTCGGCTAGCGCGTGGCTGCGCCCAGACCACCATGGGTACGCAACCGCGAATGCGAACGACCAAAACAAAATCAGCCATGTCGTTCCGGCTGTTTTTTTGCACGTCAGACATCCTATTTATTCTTGTGCGGGCGTCACATAAGGGGCATTATCCCGCCAGTTGAGAACCCACAGAACTCATAGCAGTCACTGATACAACCCCTCCTGATACACCTCACCTATGACAACTATCGACATCGGTTCAACTGGATTCATGCTGTTATCGGCCAGCCTCGTCATGCTTATGACGCCGGCTCTGGCCTTCTTTTATGGCGGCATGGCCACCAAACGGAACATCCTCGGGATCATGATCCAGAGCTTCGCATCCCTGGGTTGGACGACGGTTCTCTGGTTCTTTTTCGGCTACTCGCTCTGTTTCAGCGGAGGTGCGGGCGGTTTCCTGGGCAACCTTGACAAGGCTTGCCTCCACGGAGTTTCCCTGAATTCCGTCTTTTCCGGGAATGGCAAGATTCCCGAGCTGGTCTTCATTGCCTACCAGATGATGTTTGCCATCATTACACCGGCCCTTATCACCGGCGCTTTTGTCAACCGTGTCACGTTCAAGAGCTACGCCATCTTCCTGACGCTCTGGCAGGTCTTCGTTTACTACCCATTTGTGCACATGATCTGGGGTGGCGGGTTTCTGGCCCAGTGGGGTGTTCTGGACTTCGCCGGCGGCATTGTGGTCCATGCCATTGCTGGTTTTGCGGCGCTCGCTTCGGTCTTTTATGTCGGCGCACGGGTGGACAAGAATTCCACGCCCAACAGCATCCCCCTGGTGGCCATCGGCTCGGGCATGCTGTGGTTTGGGTGGTATGGGTTTAATGCCGGAAGCGAATTGCAGGTGGACAACATCACCGCCCTCGCATTTCTAAATACTGACGTTGCGGCTTCTTTCGCAACGGCGGCATGGGTCGCGGTGGAGTGGATTCGGGAAGGCCGGCCTAAACTTCTGGGGCTCCTGACCGGTTCCATTGCCGGTTTGGCGGCCATTACACCTTGCGCGGGCTTTGTTCCGCTTTGGTCGGCGCCAATTATCGGGACCGTTGCAGCCGTTCTTTGTTACTTCGCTGTCCAGTTGAAAAACAAAATGAAATGGGATGATGCACTTGATGTCTGGGGCGTCCATGGCGTTGGCGGCGTATTGGGCTCGATTCTGTTGGGCGTCTTTGCCACCAAAGCCGTCAATCCCGCCGTTGTAACCGAAGGTTTGGCATTTGGACAGACGAGCTTTTTCTTTAAAGAAACGATTACTGTTATAGGAGCTTCCGTTTATGCCTTCCTCTTTACCTATATCATGCTTGCGCTCATCAACCGTGTCGTAAGAGTCCGGGTGACAGAGGCAGAAGAGAAAATCGGGCTTGATATGGCCCAGCACGGCGAAAAAGCGTACGACGATGCCCAGTCCCCCTCGCAGATGGGTTGACGCTCCTAGAAGTCCGGGGAACTGACAATACAGGTTCGATCGGCGCTGGCCGCACAATGGCCTGTGCGGTACGCGGTGTGCTCAGACATAATTAGCTCGCTAACGCTCGACCAAATATCAGTTCGCGCTCCACTTGGTGGCCAATGCGGCACGCATCGTTGCGCGCTCAACAGAAACCACGAAGCGTTCCATGTCATTCGGTTTCCGTTATCAGATGCTGCTCACCGCAACAGATCAAGCATGGCGTTGAGGTTTTGGCATTGACGCTTGCCAGACTGGCCGGCAATCCCCGAGAATAAGCACGGATCGGGAGCACGTTTTATGGCCAAAACCAAACGCATCGGAATTCTCACTTCGGGCGGCGACAGCCCCGGCTTAAACGCGGCCATCCGCGGAGTCGGCAAAGCCGCGCTCGGTTTCTACCGGATGGAGATCATCGGTTTCCGCGACGGATTTCGCGGCCTGGCGGAAAACCGCCGCATCCGGTTGGAGAAAAACACACTGGCCGGCATCCTCACGGTTGGCGGAACCATTCTAGGCACGAGCCGGGACAAACCTCACCGCATGATCATCGATGGGCATCCGCGAGACATGACGGACGTTATCGCCCGGAACTACCAGAAGCTGGGTTTGGACGCCCTAGTCTGCCTGGGAGGGGGCGGAACCCAGAAGAATGCTTTACGGCTGGCGCAACGCGGCCTGCGCGTGCTGACCCTGCCCAAGACGATTGACAACGACGTGGTAATGACGGACTCAACTTTCGGTTTCGACACGGCACTGGGGATTGCGACCGAAGCCATCGACCGGCTACACAGCACGGCGCACAGTCATCATCGCATTGTGGTGGCGGAGATCATGGGCCATCGCTCAGGATGGCTGGCGCTCGGGGCCGGAATCGCCGGCGGGGCGGATGTAATCCTCATACCGGAAATTCCCTACGACGTTGGCAAGATCGCCCAAGCGATCCAGAAGAGAAGCCGGCAAGGAACAAATTTCAGCATCGTGGCGGTGGCCGAAGGGGCGATGAGCAAGGAGGACGCGCGCGCCTTTCTGTCCGCGGAGCAGAAGAAGGAGAAGGCGCGGACCCAAGTTGCAAGGCACGCGGCGCAGCTGGAGTTGGGGGCACTGGAAGCCAAGCACACCGGCAACACCCTGCGGCTGGCCAAGCAACTGGAACAACTGACGCAGCTTGAATCAAGAGTGACGATTCTAGGTTATGTGCAACGGGGCGGCACACCTTCAGCGGCTGACCGCCTCCTGGCGACGCGATTAGGCACCGCTTGCGCGGACCTGATTCAAAAAGGGGTCTGCGGCGTCATGGTCGCCGCGCGCGGCGAAGGCGCGGAACCCGTGCCGTTGGAAAAGGTCGCCGGCAAGCGAAAAACCGTTGCGCTGGATCATCCGTGGGTTGAAAGCGCGCGACGCGTGGGAACGTGCCTGGGGGATTAATTCCTCACTTGCCGCAACAATGCTTGTATTTCTTCCCGCTGCCGCAAGGGCAAGCGTCGTTGCGGCCAACCTTGGGGCCAACGCGGACCGGCTTAGCCTTTTCGCCAGCGGCGGCAGCTTCGCTCACCACGTCACTGCCCTGAGGCGGCCGTCCCCCCTGCCCTGTCCCACTTGTGCCCGTGGTCGTGCCACCGAAAGCACTGGCGGACTGGTGCATGGTTTGTTGCGGAACGTTGCGCAGGAAATTCTCGAAAGCCATCAGGCTTGAGGCGCTGCGGAAGATATTGTGGCAAATCTCAGTTTTGATGTTGACCATCAACTCGTCGAAGATCTTAAACGCCTCGGCCTTGTACTCGATCAGGGGATCGCGCTGGCCGTAACCGCGCAGGCCAATGCTGTAGCGGAGACTGTCCATCTCATAAAGATGCTCCTGCCATAGCCGGTCAATCGCGCTGAGAACAGTGTAGCGCTCGACTTCCTTGAGCGCCTCGGGATTCTCGAAGCTGATCTTCAGATCGTAAGCCTTGCGGACGCTATCAGAGACGAAGTTGCAAACGGCAAACTGGGCCGCGCTCAGGCCGTCGTAAAGTGAACCCTTGACCGGCTCATCCTTGCCGGATTCGGCGGCTTTGATGAATTCTCTTTCGGCGATGCCGAGCGGGAAATTCAGGTTCACCCAATCGGAAAGGGCGCGCACTTTCCATTCATTAAAGTCGGCCGCCGACGTGGAGAACTCTTCGACTTTCTGAAGGACGACCTCCTCCATGATATCCATCAGGCGGTCGCGGACATCGGGGGCATGGATGATTTCGTTGCGGAAGCCATAAATGACTTCACGCTGCTTGTTCATCACGTCGTCATATTCGAGCGTGCGTTTGCGGATTTGGAAATTGTGCTGCTCGACCCGTTTCTGGGCCTGTTCAATGGAGCGGTTGAGGAGCCGGGCTTCGAGTTCCTGGCCCTCTTCAAGGCCCATTTTCTCCATGTACTTCACAATCCGGTCCGAACCGAAAAGGCGCATCAAATCGTCTTCGAGCGAGATGAAGAAGTGGGACGAGCCGGGGTCGCCCTGGCGCGCGCAGCGGCCCCGCAACTGGCGGTCAATACGGCGAGCCTCGTGACGTTCCGTGCCGATGACGTGGAGGCCACCCGCTTCGGGCACGCCAAGGCCGAGTTTAATGTCGGTGCCGCGGCCCGCCATGTTGGTAGCGATGGTGACACCGCCACGCTGACCAGCCCGAGAGACAATTTCCGCCTCCTGCTGATGGTACTTCGCGTTAAGGACGGAATGGATGATGCCTTCGCGCTTGAGCATGCGCGACAGGTGCTCGCTGACCTCGACGGAGATCGTGCCGACGAGAATCGGCCGCCCCTGGCCGTGGATTTCTTTGATTTCCTTAAGCACCGCGTTGTATTTCTCGCTACGGGTCTTATAGATGGAGTCTTTGGCGTCGTTCCGCGCGACGGGTTTATTCGTCGGGATGACCAACACGCCCAGTTTATAGATATCGAAAAATTCGGAGGCTTCGGTTTCCGCCGTGCCGGTCATGCCGGCCAGTTTGTGGTACAAGCGAAAATAATTCTGAATGGTGATAGTCGCGAGCGTTTGGGTCTCGCGTTCGATGGCGACCCCTTCCTTGGCCTCAACGGCCTGATGGAGGCCATCGCTCCAGCGGCGTCCCGACATCAAGCGGCCGGTATTCTCATCGACAATGACCACCTTGTTGTCCTGGACGACGTACTGCACATCTTTGAGATAAAGGCAGTAGGCCTTGAGCAATTGGGAAATGGCATGGATGCGCTGGGCTTTGGTTTCGAAATCCTGCTGCAACTTTGTTTTGGCTTCGAGCCGTTTGCGCGGGTCAGGCTCCGGCCCGGCATCGATTTCGTGCAGGGCTGTCGCAAGGTCAGGCAACATGAAGGCGTCCGGATCTTTCGGGCTAAGATAAGTGCGGCCTTTTTCGGTGAGGTCGGCTTCGTGACTTTTTTCGTCGATCGCGAAGAAAAGCTGTTCCTTTTCGGCGTAAAGCTCGGTTTTTTTCTGGTCGGCATGCAACTGGAGCTCCGCCTGGTTCATGAGGCGGAGATTCTCCGGGTTTTCGAGCACCTTCATCAAAGCCTCGGACCTGGGCTGGCCGCATTTAACGCGAAAGAGCAGCAACCCGATCTGGCGCTCGAGGGCATCGGCATCCTGCACATTCGAGCCGTCTTCCGGCCGCAACTTGCGCATCAGTTCCCCGGCCTCCGAAAGGAAACGGTTACACAGGCGTTCCTGAACGTGGAACAGCGTTTCGACCTGCGCTTTGAAGTTGGCGTATTGCTCGTCGAAGGTGACCACCGAAGGGCCGCTGATGATGAGCGGCGTGCGGGCTTCGTCGATGAGGATCGAGTCCACCTCGTCCACGATGGCGTAATAGTGACCGCGCTGAACCTGCTCTTCCTTGCGGGAGGCCATGCCGTTATCGCGGAGGTAATCGAAGCCGAACTCCGCATTGGTACCGTAAGTAATGTCGCAGTTATATTGCTCACGACGGACATTGGGGCTCTGGTCATGAAGAATACAGCCGACCGTAAGGCCGAGGAATTTGTAAATCGCGCCCATCCATTCGCTGTCGCGCGCGGCGAGGTAATCATTGACGGTAACCAGGTGGACACCACGCCCCGAGAGCGCATTGAGGTAAATCGGCAGAGTTGCGACGAGAGTTTTGCCTTCCCCGGTCGCCATCTCGGCGATGCGCTTGGAGTGGAGCGCGTAACCGCCGATAAGCTGCACGTCGAAAGGGATCATTTCCCATTTGAGCGGGTGGTCGCGAACAATGATTTCCTTTCCCCAAAGGCGGCGGCAGGCATTCTTCACCACCGCGAAGGCCTCAGGCAGGATTTCGCCAAGCTTGAGGGCAAGCTCGGCATTATCCTGGATTTTGGAGAGCTCCTCCTTCCAAGCGGCGGTTTTCTGGCGCAACGCGTCATCGGGCAGCTTCTGCAACTCCGCCTCAATGGCGTTAATCTGCACCACCAGCGGACGAAGCCGTTTTATTTCCCGGTCATTTTTCGAGCCGATGAATTTTTTTACAATGAATCCAATCATGGTTACCTTGAAAACTGCCAGACGGTAGGTGAACAGCGGCGAGGCGTCAAAGACATTAAGAACAGCCTGATTTCCCACCCCGCAGGTTTTGCGTTCCCCGGACGGTCAAGGAGTTGCGGATACGGTCGTCGGGGCGTCGTCCCCGACGCCAGCAGGAGCAGTTGGCGGGGCACTAAAACTTTTCCACAAGCCGATGGGCAGGAAACCGAGCGCGATGACGAAGAGCTGGCTGCCGATAAACACCATCAACCATTTGAACGCGGCATCCATGAATCCATAGGAGTGGAGGCCAATGCCGAGCATGTTCACGCCGAACCACGAAAAGCTCGTCACAATGTTCCCGAAAACCGCAAGATTCATCAAGCCACGGTCCCGGACAAGGCCGCCCCAGCGCGCGTGGAGTATGATCGCGTTCCACAAAACGATGAGCAATGCGCCATTCTCCTTCGGGTCCCAACCCCAAAAACGGCCCCAGGATTGGTCGGCCCAGATGCCGCCGAGCACGGTGCCGACGAAGCTGAAAAGGGTCGCGAAGCAAACCACGCCATAGACCATTTTGGACAGGGCTTTGCCGATGTTGATGGCCGGTTTTTGACCTTCAATTCCTGATGCAGGCACGGACAGGGCGCCAGAGCCGGAAGTCACGGCTTCGGCGGGCGCAAGGTTGCGGCCCAGCATCGGGGTGAACACACCAAGAAAAATGTAAAGAATTGCCAGCAAACCCGCGAAGAAGGTGGCGGCGTACCCGAAAGTGATGACCACGACATGCGTTGCCAGCCAGAAATTCGTGTCAAGAACCGCCCGAAGCATTTCCATAGTATCACCGCCCAGCGCGAGGTTGTGCGCAATAAGCAACGTGATAAAACCCGCAAATGAGGCCACCAGGCTCCCGATGCCGACACGGTACATGCGCTCGATAATGAGCCCGAGGACCATCGTTCCCCAACCGATAAAGATAGCCGAGGAATAGAGATTCGTAACCGGAGGCCGGCCTTCGAGCACCATGCGGAATACCAGTCCAAACGTGTGAACCAGCCCGGCCAGGATCACCAGGTAAAACGCCGACCGCCGCAGCGACTCGGAAAGGTTCGGGGCCAGCGCAAAGGTCAAAATGGCGCCGCAAGCCAGGACGAAAGCGCAGAGATAAATAATCGTCGCGTGCAGGAATGCTTTGACATTGTTGTAATAGAACTCAGCCCCACCCTTTCTCAACTCGCGGCCAAACCCAGGCATGAGCCAGGCTTTGTAATCCGAAACGGCGCGGTTAAAGCCGTCCGGATTTTCCTGCCGGTAAGCGTCGGCCATGGCGGCAAAGCAAACCATCGCCGGATGGACCTGGCCGGCACGGAGAGAGTCGAGCAGGCTGGCACCGGCGTTCTGCCAGCGCTCGCGCACCAACCCGGGTTGAAGCGGCGGCACGACCATTGGATAGCCGTACTGCGCCATGAACTGGAAGTCGCGCAGGGGCTCCGCCACTTTTCGAACAGCTTCTTTATCGAAGTCCTTGCCAGTTTCACTGGCTTGCGCGGCGGCTTGAGCCGCGCCGAGGTTCTTCTGGAACCCGGCCAGTTCTCCGGCAAAACCGTTTACGCCTTCAGGCTGCAAGGTCACTTTGAGCCGCTGATAGAGCGTCACGGCATTGGCCAGCTTGGCCACCTGTTTTTGAAAAGTGGTTTGTTTTTCCGACTTCCCCTCGCCAGCTTTCCGGCCCTGTTCGAAGATCTCGGGAAGAAGCGGCTTCAAATCATTGTAGGTGTAATACCGAAGGCCGGACTTCTGCACTCCCTTGTCCTGCAGCTTCAACTCGCCGAGCAAGTCCGAGTAATGAATGAGGAAGACCGGGCGCGTATCGGCAGTTTCCGGGCGGGTCATCACTTCCAGCAACCACTCGGTGGCCTTGAGCTTCTGAGGGTGATGCCAGAACTTCCATGACGGCACCTCCTCAAGCGGCACATCGCCGGTACTGCGGATTTGCAACAGGGAGTTGCGCGCCACCGAGTCGAATGGCTGGATGCGACCATTCAGGAGCACGGGCAGACTGCCGAACTCCCGCACGTGAAATTTCCCATCCGCTTTCGGCAGCATTACGGCCACGATTTCAGCCCCGAAGAGCGCCAGAAAAAACCACGGCAGAATCTTCCACAGCCATTTCATGCGGTCTTTCGGTTGAAAGTAAATCCAAGCAGATGAGTTACGAACTGGACGATCAGGCCAAAACCCACCAGCACGCAGGACAAATAGGGCGTCAGCCAGCCCGGATTACGCACCACTTGAAGAACGGTGCCCTGATTATCCGGGTCAAAGCTTGCCTGGTAGAAAGTCTCTCCGGCATAGCGGAGCGGATTGTTCATATATATCAACACTTCACGTTTTTCACCCGTCTCCGGACGCTGCAGCAGGACACGGCTGGAGAAGTTTTTGGGAATATCGGTGCCGGGATAGACATCATGCCGAAATTTCAGGAGCTGGACGCTAAAAGGAGTGTAATACCGACGGGGCCGCAGCGCGAGCTCATACACACGGTCGCCGAGAGTAAAGCTCTGGGGACGGTCAACAAACTCGGAAACCAGCCAGGTGCCGAGCGAGCCGCGCGGCGTTGTCAATTCAACCACGGCGCTGGGGACATCGCGGCGGTCCATCTCCGTCACACGCGGCAATCCTCTGACAGTCGCGCGCGCGCCGATATCCTGCGTCGCCGCCGGAGGCAACGTTGCACCCGGTTCATGGTTCTCAACCTGGGAATTGGCAAGAAAGGACTTCACCAGAATGGTGAACGGCAGTTCGCGCCGATGGATCACCTTTGAGCCCATCAGCACACGCTGCGGAATGGCGATGACATTATCCGCGTCCGGGTCCGTGACATCGGCAATGGCCAATTCGGTTTCACGCTCGCTTTCGGAGTAATTTTTAGCTTCGCCTTCGCGCAGGTGCAGCGTGGTCTCGCGGGAGAGCACATCGGTCATCAACTGGCCGAGCAAAAGGAGAATGATCCCGAAATGGACCATCCAGATGCCGGCCTTGTCGCGCGAGAAGCTAAACCGCTTGTAGTGGGAAGCGAGAAGGTTTATCACCAGCACGCCGCCGACCAGGTAGCCCGCCGGGAAAACAGGAATCTTCCAAGGGGCCCCTTTGGGCGCCCAATAGACAAAGAAGCTGCGAAAGAATTCGTTTTGCGCCTTGTAAAGCCCAAGGTCCACCTGTGCCAGCGTGCCCCAAAATACCAACACCAAACCCAGCGCCAAGCACACCACCGTCAACCGTATTGACGTGAAGAAGCTGATGAGACGATCAAGAAACATTCGGATATTTTACGGTTTCCGCGAATCTGGTGAAAACGTTCTTCTCCCGGTCAACGATTGGTTCGTCCCCCATCCGTTTGTAAAGCCCGGCCCGGCCCGGCCATGCTCATGCCGTCGATCGGCGGATGAGACGGCGGCAATTCCGTCCGCATCACTGGCGCTCCGAATACCAGGGATTTGAGAAACCCGACAAAAGCGGGCTTCTGTTCCGAGACCAGCGCGTCGTCTCCCGTCATTTTGAAGAACCACGCGATCCCCTCGCGTCTCAAAATCGCGGCAAGGATCCGAGTCTTCTCACCCGTGGCGGTATTTTCCCCCGCCTGTTCATAAAGCTGCCCGCTTTGGCCGCCGACCTCGACAGCTTGCGCCAGTTGAGAAAGTTCCTGCTGCGTTACAGGCGGGGAATTCACCTGCCCTCGCCACCGGTTGACATTGTCCAGATCGCTCCCGGCTTGACCCGGGAGAGGGACGACGCTGACATCCGCCACCTTGCCGCCACTGCCCGCGACTTTAAAAGAAGCCACCCGTATCGCACCAAGAGGAACCTCCTGCCAGCCCGGCGGGAGATTCCACTGCAAGCCGGGCATGATGGAAGCCTCTGGCGCACCGGGACGGCCTGGCGATGGCATCACGGCTGGTTGCGCCGGTGCCGGTTCTTTGGCAACCCGGTACACTTCCACATCATTCCGGCCGCAACCCACCAAACCCGCCAACAAGAACAAAGACGCCCACCTGGTGAACGCCAGGAATCCCGGACTGAGCGGCAAAATATTCACCTTAATGGCAGTGGTCATGAGCACCCGAGCTTTTACGAGTTTTGGGCCTTAAACGCAAGCGGGTTGTTCACTGGTTGCCCAGGGGAGAGCAAAAGATGTGCAGCCCGGCACTGCTGATGGCTGAGGGTGTAATGCAGGCGACTTTTGCAACCTGGGCCGCAAAAGATTTACCGGCGCGCATTGTCCAACGGCCAACCAAGCGTGATTACACCTCTGGAAATTCTTAGAATTCAAATACCAGGCTTGTGGCAATGCCCCAATGGACTTCGGAGCGTGCCGCATCATCCATTGGGAACACGAAGCCAAGGCCAAGACTCGGGGTCACATCTCCAATCGGTTTCAGGTCAAGGCGAAGGCCCATGCATCCCAGAAGGCTATTTTGGCCGGAGGAATCCCTATTCAATTCCGTTTCACCAACCAGTTCGAACATGGGAATTACGTGTTGCACTCCGGGCAATGGCAGTTTGCCGTGCGGAATTGTGCAGGCAAAATCAAAACCATATTCAAAAGTGCGCAGCCCCCCGGCATCCCCGCCGCCAAAGAGTGTGGAATAGCCGAAGACAGACTGGCATGAAAAATATTTCCCAAGCTTCAGGTCATTGAAAATCTCGTGGGTTAATTCTGTGTTCTTGCTTACCGCCGAATTGACCGGGATGCCGACTCCCACTCCCACACCCAAAGTGGTATCAAAAACTCCATTAGCCGAGACGAACTGGTAAAGCGGATAACGCGCGCTCAAATTAATATTGCCGATGCCCTGGGAAATTTCACCCGCGTCCAAATCGCGTTCGTAAGGAACTTCCAATTCCAAAGTAAGCAGGCCAAAACTTTTTTCGACTTGGACCGTGTAGATGCCGCTTCGTTGATCGTTGGCCTCCGTGTTCAAAGAAGTCAACTCGACCTCGCCCTCTTTTTCCAAACTCGTTTGCTCCAGCAGAAGCGGCGTGGGGAAAAAGTCCTGATAGTATGCGCTCCGAGGGTCAAGCCAGTTAAAAAGTCCGCCGTGTGACTCCGGCGCAGCCAACGGATTGGTGTCTGCCAGAACCGTTTGATTATCCGCCAGCACTGTGGCGTGAAACAAAACACCCGTAAGAAACATCCCCCAGATGCTCGCCACCATTTTGGTTTGAAATTTCATTGCAAAAAAAGACAGGATGCGCATCTCAACTGCTCCACGCCAGCATTCTTCGCGACGCCTTCGGCTGGGAATCCACTTTTCATTCACCAGGCCCAGCCAAATGCGAAATACCAGAGTATGTGCGCTTCCCCGGCGATACTGTGTCCCGCACTCGCCAGCACACTGAAATGATCCGTGAACTTGAATGAACCTCCGAAATTAGCCGCGATAAATCCCCTGTCATCATCCATGTCCCGGCCTTGCATAAACAATTCACCGCCCAGCATAAGATGTTCGCCAAAATCGCGCTGTAACAGCCCGCCGCCAAAAGGATAATCGCGATGACCGGGCGCAGAATTCAGCGTCACATCCCCGCCGCCGCATGTTGTCCATGGCCCCCAACTCTTTTGCAGCCACAAAGGCAATTGAAACCATGTCCGCCCGTTGCCCAGACCGCGAGATGCGTCGCCCACAGGCAGTGTGACCGCCGGATAGAACGCCATTTGGGGCCAGCCGTTCGTTTCGTGCAGAAACCGATATTTGACGCCCAACTGCACATCGCCCAAACCCGAGGCGGCCGGTGTGTTGCCGCCAACCGAGGTCATTGGAACCGTCAAAGACAGTTGAGTGTCCGGCAGCGGGCCATAGTTCAGTTCCACCGCCGGGCCGTTGATGGTGTAATCGCCCCCCTCGTGGTCGCCAGTGGCGAAAAAATAGTTTTCCCAATGCCGATAATCCACCGGCTCCGGATCATCAGTCAAAAACGGCGGGCCGGCAAACGTGCACGTTGCCAGAAGTATGATCAAGCCGGCAGCCAGTGTGATGATCCTGGCGACGTCTATTCGCCCTGACATTTTCAATTCCCGTTGCGGTTCGTTCTCCCCTTCACTTTCCCACAACGAGAATATCCAGCATGGCCGGCCCGCTGAAGCTGCCGCGCCGATCACGACGATTGCCATTGGGCTGGTTCGTGCCTGCCGCCAGTTGAGGAGTAATTACATTTGTCAGCCGTTCCGATGTTGCATTGGTGCTGGCAGCGTTAGTAGCTGCTGGAACATTTGCAGGCCGTTCCGTTGCAATCAAAACGATCCGATTGTTTTTAGTGTCAAGCGTACAGGTTTTTGCGCGCTCCATGGTGGTTACGGTCTGTTCGACGGCAAATTCGGTCGGGCTGGTTTCCTTGATGATGGTCAACGTCCCATCGCCTTGCGAACTAAAGGCTTCCATCGTAGCCGGATTAAATCCGCCACCGTCCGTGCCGTGGCCAATAGGCAACGCGGCAAGAATCTTACCGTCGGCGGCATTTAATACGACACAAGCGGCCGGTTCGCGACACAGGGCAAAAAGAATGCGGTTTTGGACGTCGAGCCCGAGACCGGCCGGCCCACCGCCTTTGCCGCCGAGGTCGTAAGTGGCCGTTACCTTGCGCGTGTTCACATCCACAACTGCAATCTTGTCTTGATCCTCGAGGTCAACATACAGATGCCCCTGGCCATCGCTCTGCGCCTGCTCCGGAGCGCCGCCAAGGTCAATCGTCCCGACGACTGTGCCGTCCTTCGAGTCGATCACCGTCACGTTGGGAGCGCTATGGCTAAATACATAAACCTGCTTGTTCAGAGGCTCAAACAGGATGCCGTCGGGCCGGCCCTGCACGTCAATGGTCTTGATCGTCGCCAGCGACTTCGCATCCCACATCACGACCGGGCTGCTGCTGCAAAAGCCGTGCTGCGACTTGGGATCAACCGCCACGCCATGTGCCCGGACATTGGTGATGGAGCCAACTGACTTGAGCGTGTCGAGATCAAAAACCAAAACCTGATTGCCGCGGGGAATGTAAAGCTGACGGTTGTCGTTGTCCGCATACACATAGTCAATTCCGCCCGTGCCCATGGTCTGAACCGTGTTGACAATTTTGTACGGAATCGCCTTGGCCGGGCCCTGAGCCGAAGCACTGGCAGTGAATAAACCGATGCCAGCCGCAAACAGAAAGCGAGAGAGGGAATTAAGATGTTTCATAAAAATATTGAAGTGTCATTAGAGTAGACCGGCAGACGCTGTTGCAACCATAAAAACACCGGATTTCGCACGGGAAAAGTTTCACCCGATTCTTCGCCTGAAGTTTTGCCTGACGGGCAATCCAGAGGCGGAACCGGAACAACACGCAACGTTAGAAACACCTCTTGAGGGCGCCCGAGCCCCACGTTAAGCTTAACGGCATCACGTGAATCGGATGACCGGTTGGAGTCGCCAATACAAACTGCACCAGCTCTTAACACATTTATGCGCTCATTTGACAGCCTCAGCGAGAGAGAGATACTTGCGCTGGCCATCACCCAGGAGGAAGAGGACGCCCGAATCTATGATGACTTTGCCGACGGCCTGAAGGAAAACCACCCCGAGCAGTCAGCGAAGTTTGCTTTGATGCGGCAGGATGAAGACTTGCATCGTCACCGGTTGCTGGATCTCTACCGCAGCCGCTTTGGCGAGCACGTGCCGCTTATCCGCCGCCAGGATGTCAAAGGATTTGTACGACGCCGCCCGGTATGGCTCAGCCGCCCCCTCGGTCTGAAAGCCGTCCAGAAGGCCGCTGAATTGATGGAAATCGAGACCCTGCGATTCTACGAAGTCGCGGCACGACGCAGCTCTGACGCCAGCATTCGCCAACTCCTGGGGGACCTTGCCGAGGAGGAGCGCCATCATGCACACACTGCGGTGCAAATGGCACGGACAGAACTGAGCGAGGGAGAGTCGGCGCGGCAAAAACGGCTCTTCGTCCTGCAGGTCATCCAGCCCGGGCTGGCAGGCTTGATGGACGGTTCCGTTTCCACGCTGGCGCCGCTATTCGCAGCCGCGTTTGCCACACATAGCAGCACGGACGCATTTCGCGTGGGCCTAGCAGCCAGCATCGGCGCGGGCATCAGCATGGGGTTCGCCGAAGCGCTGTCGGATGATGGCAGTCTCACGGGCCGGGGACATCCGTGGGCCCGCGGCACGGTCTGCGGGTTAATGACGGCCATTGGCGGACTGGGCCACAGCCTGCCCTATTTGATTCGGGACGTACGAACGGCGACCTGGATTGCTGTCGCCGTAGTGATAGTGGAACTGGGTGTGATATCCTGGATCCGGCGCAAGTTCATGGACACGCCGCTCTCCTCAGCCATCGTGCAAGTCGTGCTCGGCGGGTTGCTGGTGTTTGCGGTCGGGATATTGATTGGCTGTTCCTGATGGATGTCACAAATCCCACTCTGGCGCCCCGGTTTAGCATAAGTCGCCATAGAATTCTTTGCTCTTTCTGGATGAACCCAGCAAGTCGTGCTATAATTGCCTGTGAAATCCAACCAAATCCAAAACGCAACCACTATATATCATGACAACTAAATCTGTTCTGATTGCCGCCCTTGTCCTCACCTGGCTGATTGCGAGCGCCCGCGCGGCCGACACTTACAACATCGACCCCATGCACACCAGCGTTGGTTTCTCGATCAGGCATATGTTGATTAACAAGGTGAAAGGAAAATTCAACGAGTTTTCGGGCACGGTAGTTTTGGAGGACAAAACCATCAAGGAAGCGACCGGCACGATCCAAACGAGGAGCGTTGACACCGGCATCGCCCAGCGCGACGACCACCTGCGCAGCGCCAACTTTTTCGATGTCCAGAAATTCCCCACCATCACCTTCCAAACCAAACGGGTCGAGAAAAAGGGAGACCAAACAATATTGATCGGTGACTACACAATGCACGGAGTGACCAAGGAATTGGCTCTTTCCGTCGAGTTAAACGGCCCCATCAAAGATCCCCGGGGAAGCACCCGCATCGGGATCGAAGGTAAAGCGAAACTCAACCGCCGCGACTACGGTCTGACCTATAACCAAATGCTCGAAGCGGGCGGCGTGGTGGTGGGAGACGAGGTTGAGATCGAAATCAACGCCGAAGCGGTGAAGGCCGCGTCAAAATAGACCTCCGGTTGTTTTTTACATGCGGGTGTGCGCCCTCCGGGACCGCCTCGTTTTTCGAGCAACCGGAAGCAAAAATCGCCGATTTTTCCCAACAATAACGACAACAACACCAATGCGAACGAAATCACTCCTGTTTTGCCTCGGAGCAATCTTCACAGTCTCTGTCTTCGCTGTGCGCGGCGCGGAAACGGAGAAACACAACCTGCCCAAAGACATCAACAAGCTGCCTCCGGCTGCCGACCGGAAGGACGTAACCTACGCATCGGACATCAAGTCGATTTTCGACCAATATTGCGTCAAGTGCCACGGGCCCGAAAAGCCGAAGAAAAGACTGCGTCTCGACAATCTCGAAGGAGCGCTTAAAGGAGGCAAGAGCGGCAAGGCAATCGAACCGGGCAACAGCGCGGAGAGCTCTCTTGTTCACAAGGTTGGCCGCCTCGGCGACCCGGAAGATTTCATGCCACCACCAAACAACAAGGCCAAAATTCCGCAGTTAACAAGAGACCAAGTTGCCCTACTTCGCGCCTGGATTGATCAAGGCGCGAAATAAAACAGTACTAAGGGAGATTCAGACGACCGTTTTACTTCGGTAAAGACTTCTTCAGGTCATCAACCGACTTCCCGGCTCCACTCGCGACCTTGCTGGCAGCGTCGCTGATCGCCTTCTGAACCTGGGCTATCACGTCCCTGACCGCCTGCTGCTGTTCGGGGGTCAGCTTGGCATTGCCGGCCAAGTTCTGCAATTGCGCCATTGCACCCGCGTAATCAGAGCTCTTAATCGCTGCGACAGTCTTATCCACAACGGACGAAGTTGCCGGCTCGGCTGATTTGAAACTATTCTCCAGCGGCGCAGTGTTCACGGCGTTCTTCTGCGCACAACCAGCAAAAGCCAACATTGCGGCTATAATTGCAACGAGTGCCCACGATATTCTGTTCATACATTGTCCTTTCTTGGTTCCATCGGTTCACCGTCCAGATCGCGCCCAACATAAAACCATTCGATCAACGAGTCAACCCGCGCACCCAACCGAATTCGCTTTGCCTCACGGCAGCCTCACTCAACGCAACCGCTTTCGAAAAAAGACGCCAAGAAGGTTCAGACGCCCGCGACCGGGCCCAATGGCTGGCGCTTTTGCTGACGCAATTCCTGCTGCTGACGCACGAGCTCAAACTGCTCAGCCTCCGCAGTCCGGGGATCGCTGATTCGCCGCTTCAGGACGGCGATTTGACGGTCGATAAACTCATCCCGCAGTTGTTCCAATATGCCACGATTGTCCGTAAAAGCAGGGTCTCCTTTTAAGGTCCGCGCCGGATCCGCGGCTTTCCCAGGGTCTGCAACAGCTTCCGTTACGAGTTTGCATGCGCCTTCGTCCGATAAAGCGTCCAGAAAGCCAGGAATGCCCGTCCATGAATTGGTTCGGAAGGCTGAAAGGCGAGCTTCGACTACGCGCCGGACAGTCGGGTCCTCCAACCATTTGCAATCGAGTCGCTCCGCAACCCAGGAAACCAAGTCGTCATTTGTCAGCATGATTCTTAGCAACCAGCGTTCAGGGGCTGATAATTTTCCCATCGCCGGCCCCTCACCGGGTTCCGCTCCGTCAAGTTCATCAACCCCGGGCGCCGACATTCCAGCCCGGGACATTTTTCTGAATTCCGCGGGCACTGACTCGGGCGCCACACCCAGGCGCAGCGCTGTTTTCCGGGCGTACCGGTCGATAACAACCCCGTTACCGGTTTTGTGCACCGCCTCCGCCATGGCACGCAACACGACCAGCCGCCCTTTATCCGTGCTCACGTCGTTGGTCGTACAAAGACGATTCAAGTAATAATCAAAGAAACCTTCCGCGCCGTCAATGAGCTTACGGAAGGCATCGCCCCCGAACGCTTTAATAAAGCTGTCTGGGTCATGGGGCGCGGGCACAATTGCCACGCGCACCGCGAGCCCCGAGGCCAACAGGTGCTGGAGCGATTTGACCTCCGGCAAAGCGGAAGCCTCGGCGCCTTTGACCATGTCCGACGCCAGCAAATTATCCAGGGAACGCATCGCCGCATTTTGACCCGCTTCATCAGAATCAAAGCACAACACCACTTCTCCAACATAGCGTTGAAGGATGCGAATATGATCCGGGGTGAGCGCTGTGCCCTGCGGCGCAACGACATTCTGCACCCCGGCCATAAAACTGGCGATGAGATCGAGCTGCCCCTCGCAAACCACAGCGCACCCGGCGTCCAGCAGCGCGCGTTTGGATTTGTCGAGGCCGAAGAACACCTTACTTTTGGTAAAAATCGGCGTTTCCGGCGAGTTCACGTATTTAGCCGATTTTTCGTCGCCGGAGAGAACGCGCCCACTGAAGCCGATGACTCTTCCCTGCTCGTCGCAAATCGGAAACATGAGCCGTCCCCGGAACCTGTCGTAATAATGCTCTCCCCCGTTTTTGCTCAGAATCAACCCCGCTTTCTCCACCAGCAAGGGGTCATGGCCTTTACTCTTCGCCCAGTTCACGGTGTCATCCCAGGCCTCCGGCGCATAACCCAGCCGAAAAAGCTTTCTGGCTTCAGCCGGAACGCCGCGTTTCACGAGATAATCACGCGCGATTTGCCCGCTCTCCTCATTATCCAGCGCGCTTTGCCACCGTTGCGCAATTTGCTCGTGGATCTGCAGCAGCTTTTCCTTCACCGATCGGGCCTGCTGCTCGCCCGCGTTCTGTTCAAATTCCAGAGGTATTTTCGCCCGCTCCGCCAGCCGCCGCACAGCTTCGGGGAAGTCAATATTTTCGTACTCCCTGACGAAGGTGAACACGTCCCCGCCTTTATGACAGCCGAAGCAATGGAAAATCTGCCGGTGCGGATGGACATTGAAGCTGGGGGTCTTTTCCTTGTGAAAGGGGCACAGGGCGACAAAATTGGCCCCGGCGCGCTTCAGCGGCAAATACGCCCCGATAACGTCCACGATATCGCTGGCAGCGCGCACTTGTTCGAGAGTTGCAGTTGAGAAGAAGCCAGCCATGGTTCTGATCGTATATTCTATGCGGCCAAAAGAATACGATTAGCGGGCGGCGTTGCCGAGCTTTTATCTGCAATCCAAGGAGCCGGCTTCTTAAATTATTGGCTCAAAGCACTCGCCCGGTCTTCCTCAAAGAGACAGAAACGCGCATCCCGCAGGCCAATGCAGCCCGCCAACATGGCCAGATTCAGAGAAAGTCCAAGTCCCGCCGGCGGTAAGGGTTCTGCATCGGATCGGTTGACTTAATCAGCAGAAAACCCAGGTTTTTCTTGATCCACGGGCCGGTTAACGATCTCTCGAACACCGCGGCCTGCACGGTGTGCAGCGTGGGGAAGAAGTTGCTGCCATACACATCGTCCTGGAATTTTTCCATTTTTTTCACCTCGGCGCTGGTGAAATGCCTGGCGTTTAATATCGCCAACCCTATGAGCAGCACGCAGGCAAAGCGCACCAAGCCCGCGACCATTCCAAGGTAATATTCTCCTCTTCCAAAAATGTCGCTACCCACCATTTTGCCTCCCAACGCGTGTTTGAAACCAGCGAACAAGATCAGGATCATGCCCCCCACTATCACATATGCGAGCAGGCAGCTGGACAGCGGCCCCAACCATTGGACGGTTCCCGAGAGTATTTGTCCGACAGTTTCATAAAGCAGAGAACATCCAAAGAGCACCACCAGCCACTTAATCAAGTCGAGCAACTCCTCGGACATGCCGCGTTGCCGGCCCCGATGCAAGCCCAGCATCAAAACGACAAGCAGCACCAAATCAAACCCATTGATCGGCAGTTTATCAAGTTCTGCGGTTAAATCCGATAATTGCATACGGTTTCCCAAGGTTTGTTAGCCAGATTTGTGCCAGAAATTGAGGTTCCCGGTCAACGACGACTTTGGTGTCTGTTTCAAAATACTACATCGAGCCGACCCCGGATTTATCGTGGGTTCGCCGCCAGCCAGTAACGGATAGCGTCCGCCTGCGAATGCCTGGGCTCAATCTCCAGCACTTTCATATAGTGAGCGCGCGCTATCGCTAGCTGGCGCAGTTGTTGCGCGTAGATATTGCCGAGCGCAAGGTGAGCCCGGGTTTCATTTGGATATGCGGTCAGAATTTTCTCCAGCTCGTTCACCGCGTCCATAATGTAATTTGCCTGCTTGAGCACGAGCGCGAAATTGTAGCGCGCGTCCAATGATTCCGGCTGGGCCGCAAGCGCATACTCATAGGCAGTCAGGGCTGCGTGCAGATTTCCGACCTCCATAGAAATCAGCGCGTAATTGTAATAGGCTTCAAAAAAACCGGGGTCCAGCCGTGTGGCCAAACGATAGGCTTGAAGCGCTTCCGACAACCGGTGTGACTGCAGCGCCTGCAAACCCTGGGCGGCCGCCCGCTGCGCATCCGATCGATTGCCGGGAACAGGTTTACCCGGCGACTTATAGGCATACCTCGCAAACACCGGTTCAGCCGGCAGCTTCACGACCTCCACATTCCGCGCAGGCGACCCCACCGCGGCTTGATCCGGTTTGGGTACGCTGGTCAAAAGCGCAGGTTTGGGGGCGCCAGCCGTCCGCACCACGTTAGTCGCAGCAATCCTCGGGTTGTTCGTATTGAGCTGGGCCGCCGCAATCGCCGCTGCCGATCGCCCGGCGCGATTGACTTCCTGTTCCAGGTCGCGCACGGTTGCCGTGAGAGCTTCGGCGTTATCCGGCAGTGGTTTCAAAGCCAGGTATTGCCGATATTTTTCCAACGCGAGTTGGTAATCTCTCAAATATTGGTGATCCACAACCGCCGCATTTAGCAATGCCGGTCCATAATCCGGCTGCGCTTTCGAGGCGCTATTGAAATACTGCATCGCCTCGCTGGCGTGCCCGCGCCCCAGGCGCACCAACCCCAACCCGTTCAACGCTTCCGGGTTTTGCGGACTGAATTGAAGCGAGTCCCGAAAACTTTTTTCTGCCGCGTTCAGCTCCCGAAGGCGCAACTGAACCGCGCCGAGCCGCAGCAACCCTTCAACGGAGTTGCTTCGCCGCAATGTGTAGGTTGTCAACTCTGTCCTGGCCGCCTCGAGCTTATTTTGGCCCAGCCAAAGGCAGCCGAGATTGTAATGGGCCTCGGTCAAATCATGATTCAGCGCCAAGGCTCGCAAGTAGGCTTTTTCGGCATCAACCGCCTGGCCGGTGTGATGGCAGGCAAGGCCGAGATAATTCCACGCCTGCGCATTGGTTGCGAGCAGGGAAACCGCCAGCCTTAATTGTTCGACCGCCTCAGGATACCTGCCCTGTTCGAGAAGCCGTTTGCCAGACAGCAACGCGCGCGGTCCCGGCGGGACACAACCACCAACCACAACGGCAAGGGATACCACCAAAGCGAGCTTGAAAACGGGCTTTCCAAACCGCCACCGGCGTCGTTTAAGTTCCCCTGTGCTGTGGCAATCTTTCCCGGACCCGTTTTTGATGGTCAACATCGGTACTGGTGGTAACATCCGCTTCCAAAAGTGTCAAGAAACGCAAGGTTCTGATGGATGTCACGCAAAGGCCACAAACCGGGAGAGAGAACCCGGTGAAACGTTCGCGGTTTGGGAGCAATTTACGCCTTTCCCTTTGCCTGCTGCCCGGGCTGGCAGTTGTTAGTTATCTGGTTCTGCATGGTTCTGTGGCAGCGGGCGCCACCAACCTTTTCTCCTCCGGCGCGAGCGGCCCAAGCGCCCGCGTCGTCACCGTGCAGAACTTTGAAGCAACCGACGCCTTCCGGCCCCGCCCCGACATAGTCCGAGCAATGGTTAACCGGGGGATTACAAACCTGACCGGCGAAACCACGGTTTCCGCCGCCTGGCGCAGCCTGGTTTCGACGCAGGATGTCGTCGGCATAAAGGTATATTCCACGCCGGGACCAAATAGCGGCACACGTCCTGCCGTAGTCGCGGCCGTGGTCGAGGATTTGCTGGCCGCCGGGCTGCCGCCAGACCACATCGTCGTTTGGGACCGCCACACGACCGATTTGCGGCTCGCCGGTTTCTTTGACCTCGCCAAACGTTACGGCATTCGCGTCACCGGCAGCGCTCAAGCGGGGTATGACGAGAAGACCTTTTACGAATCGCCCATCATCGGCAACCTCGTCTGGGGCGACCTCGAATTCGGCAGGAAAAGCGATGGCATCGGCCGGAAATCCTTTGTTTCCAAGCTGGTGACGCAGTACCTTACGAAAATTATCAATTTGACCCCGCTCCTAAATCACAACGAAGCCGGCGTGTCGGGCAATCTTTACAACCTCGCCATGGGCAGTGTCGATAATATCGTCCGCTTTGAATCAGACGCGGATCGCATGGCCACAGCCGTGCCCGAGATTTACAACTTGCATGTCCTCAGCGACCACGTCGTCTTGAACATCACTGACGCCTTAATCTGCCAATACGAAGGCGGCGAGCGCGGCCTGCTCCACTATTCCACAATTCTCAACGAGCTCCGTTTCAGCAAGGATCCGGTTGCGCTCGATGTTCTTTCCATTCAGGAACTCGACCGCCAGCGCAAGGCCGCCAATGCCCCGATCGTCAAGTCCAACCTGGATTTGTACAATAACGCCTCGCTCCTCGAACTCGGAGTCAGCGATGTGAAAAAGATCCAGGTGGAGACCCTGCATTAGGGAAGAACGGTTGCCCCTTTACGGCTCCGGTACTGTCGGCGAGGATAGAGGGGTGAACACGCGCTGGCGCTGGCTGTTAAGTTTGTTTCTGGCTTGTGCTCCCAGCGCACATCTCCGCGCCGGGGGCAGCGGTCTTAATGTGGCCATCGTGGTCAACCAAAACAGCACCAATTCGGTCCAGTTGGGCAACTACTACTGTGAGCAGCGGCAGGTTCCGCCCCAGAATTATCTCCGCATTACGAACTGGGCAGGCGGGAACGTGGAGTGGACCAATTCCGACTTTACCAACATCCTGCTCAACCCGCTGCTCTCCGTGCTGGCTGGCCGGCAGTTAACCAACCAGATCGATTACGTCGTCCTTTCGATGGATATCCCTTATCGAGTGTATCAGGGCGGCACTGCGCAGACGTCGGGCTCCAACAGCACGACTGCCGCGCTTTTCTACGGCTTCAAAGCCGATAATGGCTCCACATTGCCGGTTGCAACTTCAAACTCATACGCCGGCAGTGAATGCATCTTTCGCTCCTTTCCACCCGCCACGGCCACCACCAATTCATTCCTCGCGGTGATGATCACCTCAAGCAACCTAAACCAAGCCAAGGCCATCATTGACCACGGCGTCGCCAGCGACGGCACATTCCCCCAGCAAACGGTCATTCTCGGCAAGAGCACTGATACCACGCGCAATATTCGCTACGCAGAGTTCGACAATGCCATTTTCAATACGCGGTTACGCGGCAATTACTCGATGCTGCGGACCAACTCCAGTTCGCCCTACGGTTTCACCAACCTCCTAGGTTATCAAAACGGCCTCTACCAGTTCACCATCCTGCCCAATGCCTTTGTCCCGGGCACAATCACGGACAGTTTGACATCCTTTGGGGGCAAGATCTTTGAAGTGAACGACCATACAATTCTGCTTGTTTTTTTAAACGCCGGCGCCACGGGCAGTTATGGCACAGTCGTCGAACCCTACGCCTACCTCCAGAAATTTCCTTCGGCCGAGGATTATTTTTTCCAAGCCCGCGGTTTCAGCCTTGCCGAATGCTATTACCAGAGCATTACCAATCCCTATCAAGGACTCATCGTTGGCGAACCATTGGCCGCACCGTTTGCGCAGGCCCCGGTTGGCACCTGGGAGAATCTCCCGCAAAACGCCCTCCTTGGCGGCACGACCAATCTCTCGCTTCAGTTCGCCGCCAGCGACACGAATCATCCCGTCCAGCAAGTGGATCTTTTTGTCGATGGAACGTGGCTGCAAACTCTCACTAACATAGCGCCTCGGCAGAACAACATTCTCAACGTCACACTCAACGGCACCTCCATGAATTACACGGTGCCCGCCAGCGCAACCATCAAGTCAGTCGCTACGGGTCTGACCTCAACGTTGAACGGTTATTCCAGCACAACCAAAGTCCAGCCCTATGCGCATGGCGACCGCATCGAACTCCAGTCCACCGACAGCACCAAAACAGGTTCGCAGCTTTCGCTGGCAGTAAGCAATTCCATCGGCAGCGCTGCCGCCCTCACAACCTGGATTGCGGCAAGTGGCACGAACTTCCTCGACACGGTTGCGAATGGCATCCTCAATTACCTCGTGTATTCCAACACAGCGATGGTCACCGGAAGCTACCTCCAGTTCACTATCACCAAAACCAACAACGTGGCGGTCACAGTCGCACTCACAAATGCGGTGAGTACCAACGCTTTCTTCGCTTTCATGCAAGCGCTCGTGGACGGGGTCAATACCAACTCCGCCCTCCAGGACAGCGATGGCTTGACAGCAGACGATTTTTTCCCCGCTTATAACAGTCCCACTCCCTACGCAACTTTTAACTTCCGCGCGCGTTTCCCTAGCTGGAGCGCGGCGCAGATTAAGGTCACTCGGTCAGGTTCGTCGGCGTTTGGCATTCAGTTTCCCGGTCCCGGTTCACTGCAACTCACTAACAATCTCACCGATCTCGAACCCCGCGCCCACATCTATGTCGCGGCGGGGTTGACCAACTTTCCCTTCACTTTCGCCTTCAACACCACGACCCTAGCCGATGGTTTTCACGAGTTGACGGCCGTTGGATACGAAGGCAGCCATGTCCATACTCAAACGCGCGTTGCCCAGAATGTCCTTATCCAGAACAGTTCGTTGTCTGCCACTTTCACCACGCTTCTAAACGCCACCAACGTCGCGGTCGAGGCCGCCCTCCAATTCTCGATCACCGCCAACACAAACAACATCAGCAAGATTGAGCTGTTCAGCACCGGCGGCTCGCTCGACAGTATTGCGGGCGTGTCGAATGCCACCTTCTCCGTTGCCGGCACGAACCTGGCTATCGGCTTGCATCCGTTTTATGGCATTGTAACTGCGAGCAGCGGGAAACAGTATCGGACCCAGACCCTGTGGATTCGCCTTGTGGGCGCGGATTCACCCTTCCCGGTTGCAATCGCCGCGCCGCCACCAGTCCTTTCCTGGCCCGCCACAGCCGGGCGGAGCTATGACATCCTGGGGACAACCAGCATCACCCAAACCTTTCAAACCAATGCCACCCTCACACCCACTAACTCGTCTCCACAATGGACGGATACCAACCCCCTGGTCCCGCAACGTTTTTATCGCGTGCGGACCTCCGATTGAATGTAACACGCACAACGGATACAGTAGTTTGGATGGAAAATCGCTGAAACGAGTCTGACTAAACGAGACATGATAAAGTTTATCCAGCAGTGGCTGGGAATCATCAGTCTGTGTATTGCAGGCGGCCTGCTGACCGCTCCCGCATGGGCTGCTGACACGCTGAACTGGCAGACCAACCGGAATCGCGTCAGCGCCGACATCAAGACCGGCAACCTCTTTCCGCTCCTTGAGCAAATCGCCTCGGTCACCGGCTGGCACGTTTATGTTGAGCCCGACACCAGCCGCGCCATCTCCGCCAAATTCGATGACCTGCCGCCCGGCGAAGCTTTGCGACTCCTGCTCGGCGATTTGAACTTCGCGCTCATTCCCGAAACCAACACCAGCCCCAAGCTTTTTGTGTTTCGCACGACTCTACGAAATGCCACCCAGCTTGTGCAGCCCGCCAAGCCGGCGGCTTCGCCTGCGAAAGCAAAGGTGATCCCCAACGAACTGATTGTCCGGCTCAAACCGGGTGCGAAGATCGACGAGCTTGCAAAGCTGCTCGGCGCAAAGGTTATCGGCCGCATTGACAGCCTGAATGCCTATCGTCTCCAATTCGATGATCAAGCCGCTACGGACACCGCCCGGCAGCAACTTGTCTCCAACCCGGATGTCGCGTCCGTGGACAGCAACTATGTGATCGACCGCCCTCAGGAAACCCAAGGTTTGGCGGCCAGCGCACGCCCATTGCAGTTACAACTGACGCCACCGCCCGCGGATGGCCGAATCCTGATCGGCCTCATCGATACGGCGGTTCAACCGCTCAACGGCGGCCTTAACGCTTTCCTCCTCAAACAGCTCTCCGTCGCCGGCGAAGCCCAACTCGACCCAAACTCTCTCTCCCACGGCACCGCCATGGCCGAAACCATGTTACGCACCCTGCAAGATCTCAACAATGGCAGCACATCCGTTCAGATTCTCCCAGTTGATGTTTATGGCCCGAATCCAGCCAGCAGCACTTTTGACGTTGCCCAAGGGATTGCCCTAGCCGTTAATAAGGGTGCCAATCCCATCAACCTTAGCCTCGGCGGTCCCGCAGACAGCCAGGTTCTCCGCGACGTCATTCTCGATGGAAGCCAAAAGGGAATTATATTTTATACCGCCAAAGGCAACACTCCCGACACAAATCCAGTTTTCCCCGCAGCGGACCCGGGTGCCAATGCCGTTACGGCGCTTACCAGCACCGGTCAGATTGCCTCCTATGCCAATCAGGCGCCCATTCCGGCTATTGGCGCAGCAGGCACGGTGGTCCTTCCCTACAACAACCAGACATTTATCACCCAAGGCACTTCGGTATCCACCGCCATAGTCACCGCTACTGCCGGCAGCTTGATGGAGAACGGCTCAATGACCGCCACCGAGGCCAATAAACAGCTCCAAAACAAACCCACTCCGACAACTCTTCCCGGCAGGTAAACGTCGGGGCAGAAGGCAAGGCAAGAGCTTGTGTCATAACGAGGCAGCAAGAAGCTTCTTGCAATTTCTTTTAGGCAAGCTTGGAACGGACTGATATCTTCAGGGCATGTCGCGGGACGAATTGTTCTCTCCCTCGCCGGAAACAGAAGCGAAGGGCCCCGATGCCGAGACAGAACGGGCGTTACGATACCAGCCACTGGCAGCACGCATGCGGCCGCGGGATTTAAACGAGTTCGTCGGGCAATCCCACATTCTCGGACCAGGCCAACTGTTGCGGCGAGCCATTGAGGCGGACCGGATTCAATCACTGATACTCTACGGTCCGCCCGGCACGGGCAAAACGTCATTGGCGCAAATCATCGCCCGCCAAACCAAGAGCAAATTCGAGCGGCTCAGCGGTGTGGAATCCAACGTGGCGGACATCCGCCGCGTTCTGTCCACAGCGGCAAACCGGCTGGCGAACCGGGGGCAATCCACGATTCTTTTTATTGACGAGATTCACCGGTTCAACAAAGCACAGCAGGACGTGCTCCTGCCTGATGTCGAGGGAGGTGTGGTCCGGCTGATTGGCGCGACGACCCACAACCCATTTTTCTTCGTGAATTCCCCCTTGGTTTCACGCTCGCAGATTTTTGAGCTGCGGCCTTTGACCGGGGAAGAACTATACCTCCTCCTAGAACGGTCTCTCACCGACAGTGAACGCGGGCTGGGACACATGAGAATCAAGGCGGATGAACCAGCCTTGCGCCATTTGGCAAAGCTGTCCGATGGCGATGCGCGCAAAGCGCTGAACGCGTTGGAAATTGCGGCCGTGACCACGGCGCCGGAGCCGGACGGGATCATTCGCATCAGTCTCACGGTGGCGGAACAGAGCATCCAGAAAAAGGCCGTGGTATATGACAATGAGGACGCGCATTACGACACGATATCGGCATTCATCAAGTCGATGCGAGGCAGCGATGCTGACGCCGCGCTCTACTGGCTGGCAAAGATGATTCACGCGGGGGAAGACCCACGCTTCATCGCGCGGCGAATAATGATTCATGCGGCGGAAGACGTCGGGCTGGCCGACCCCATGGCCCTGGTTTTGGCAACCGCCTCATTTCAAGCGGCGGAGTTCGTTGGCTGGCCGGAGGCGCGAATTCCATTGGCCGAAGCCACGATTTACATTGCCACCGCCCCCAAAAGCAACAGCACGGTCATGGCCATAGATGCGGCGCTGGAGGATGTAAAATCCGGGCGGACTTTACCAGTACCTGAATCCCTACGCGACGCGAGCTACAAGGGCGCAAAAAATCTGGGGCACGGCCAGGGCTATCAGTATGCGCACGATCATCCGGGACATTTTGTGGCACAGGACTATCTTGGCGCAGACAAGCACTACTACCAGCCGACCGAGCAAGGGGTGGAAAAGAAGATCAAAGAGCGGGTTGAGAAATGGAAGGAACAATTCGCAAAGGTCAAAAACCAGAGCCGGAAGCTGGACGACAGGAAACAAACAGCGGAACACTGAAAGATGGGGGAAACCGGCAATGGTCAAAGGTTGCCCCGGAAACATTAGCAGACATCAGGGGCGTCGGAGATTAAAACCCCGGCGCGGAGATGAGGAGACAGGACATTCAGATGGAAACAAAAATTCGAGAAGCGAAAGCCGCGCTCCGCAAGCAGGTTCGTGGAGAGCTGAAAAAAATGACGCCGGAGGAACAATCCGCGGCTTCCGCCCGCGGGCGGACGATGCTGCAGGAACAAGCGCTTTGGAAAGAAGCCCGGTCGGTCTTATTTTTTGCGCCATTGCAGGGGGAATTGGATATTTGGCCCCTGGTCACAGAAGCGTTGTCGGCGGGGAAATTGGTGGCGTTGCCGCGCTTTGACGCGGAGGCTAATGGCTACATTGCGTGCCAGATAAAAGACCTGATGCAGGATGTCAGAACGGGCTATCTGGGCATTCGAGAGCCGGTTGAAAGATGCAACAAAGCCACCGTGGACCGGCTGGACCTGATTCTCGTTCCAGGCGTAGCTTTCGACCTGCACGGCCATCGGTTGGGTCGGGGCAAAGGGTGCTATGACCAACTATTAACCATCCTGCGCGGAGTGACTTGCGGAGTGGCCTTTGATCGGCAAATTGTCGACCAGATTCCCGTCGCGCCTCATGACATAACATTGCATTACATCCTCACTCCATCGCGATGGATCCAAGTGTAGCAGGACGCAAGACCGGTCCCCGGATGAAGCTTGGAGGCCGCGCGATTTTTCACAAGCAGCAGGAAAGGAAAATTCGCCCCTAAGAAGCAGGGATGCGCTCAGTGGCCCTCGGTCATAGAGCTGGGCAAACCATTTTCCCAATTCTTGGGAGAATTCCAAGGCCGCGCCGAAATATTATCCACGTCCGACTCGGTGCTGGCGCAGCCACTCATTCCGAGAACAGTCACTGCCAGCAGGAGGAAAAATACCCAATGCGAGTTGAAAAGACCTTTCACGACGCGGGATACGCGGGGATTACCTGGTCCCCTTCCACGACATCGCCCAGTTTCCAACCAGGAACGATATTCGCGATACAACGATCTTTCTGAACGCTCCGAACTACCACTTTTGCAACCAATTTGCCATTTCGGTTGACCAGCAACTGACCGTTCTCCAAAACTCCCTGGTTTTCGCCGACATTCAGAACGACGAAGTCCCATTTCGGATCAAATACGAGAATCTTTCCCGCCAGAGAGGCAGGCAGATAGACGGGTTTTTCCGGATGGGTATATATGTCCAGCTCATTTTGCAGTCTGGTAATTTTCTGGCCAAGCACCTTATTCTCGGCTTCAGACCCGGCCAAAGTTTCCTGGAGATTCTTGAATTGTTTATTGATGACAATGATTTGTTCCGGTTTGAGTCCCGTAGCCACGTAAGCGGCCAGTTCAGCCTGCGCGGCATCGCGTTCCGTGCGGGCTTTGTTTAAATCCTCCGCGATTTTGTCGGCACGCTTGGTTTGGGCGGCCGCGGTTTCAACCGCCTTGTCTCTCTCCGCTGAAGTCGCTTCCAAAGTTTGTTTGGTGGTCTTCAACTCGGCTGTCGTCTTGTCCAGTTCCCGCCTAGTTTTGTCGCGTTCGTTTTCAGCAGAAGCCCGGGCGGCTTTTTCACTCGCCAAGTTGGTTTGAAGCGTAGTGATTTTTTCCTTCACGTAGATGAAGTTAAGCACCCCCACAGCCAGCCCCGCGAGAATGGCTAAAATCAAGCTGATTCGAATCAACATAAATCTCCGTCCAGACTAAACAGGCGCCCTGCGCGTGTCAACGCCACTTTCGCAGCCCAACGACGCAACGGATTAAAACGCCGCGTTATTTCTTCCTGCTGTCTTTTTTCTCCGGCTGCTTTTCCTCTGCCGCAGGCGTTTCCGGCGGCGCGGTGGCGTTCAACTGCTCCAACACGGCGGCAGTCAAGTCATTCTCATTGTTCGTATAAACGACAACGAGAGTGGAGCTGACGCTCTCGGCAGCCGTGTCGAAAACCATTGTATATCCCGCCGATTTCGCCTTCGCATTGAGCACGGAGCGGATTTCCGCCAGAATATTCTCGCGCATGCGCCTGACCTGCTCCTCGATAGTGGTTCGCGCCGTGCGTTCATATTGCGTGATCGTCTCTTCCATCTCTTTGACCTGCTTAAACCTGCCTTCAGCCAATTGCTTGCGCTTGTCCCGTTCCTCCCCGGAAACTGTCTGGTCGTTGGCGCTGCCCAGCAGGGTTTGGTATTCTTCCTTGGCCTTCTTCCAGTCACTCACCAGACTGGCGTGTTCCTTATCCATGTCAGCCTGGCGCTCTTTCAGAGCCGCGTCGGCCAGCTTTTTCTTCCAATAACCGTCGAATACCTTGCGCAGATCAACCGTACCAACGCGGCTTTGCGCCCCCGCTGAACCGCCCAGCAAGGTAATCAAAAGCGACCCAAGAACCAATTTACGTAAGAGTTTTTTCATAGACAAAAAAGGATAATCAGAATTTGTTCATACCGCCAACTCAAAATTGCACTCAGTGATAGCAGCGCCTCCACGCCCAGACCGAGCCCCGCCCGGAACGTTCATTTTTCGTTTCAATGCCGGCGCAAACGCAAAACCTCCCTAGCGCCATTGCAAGCGGAAGAATTTGGCGGGATTGGCATTCGACACTGTGACTGTATAGAAGCCGTTGTTCGTAGCGTACGGAACATTCGTCCAAACCAAAGGCGCCTGGTGGTTCGTAGTGGATTTGAGGCTGTAACGTCCATATTCAGGCGCAAATGGCGACACCGGCCAGCTGATCCGAACACTGTTCCCTGCCGCCGGGGCTGCGGTAAGAGTCGGATCCATAGAAATCTTTGCCAGAAAGGCATTGTTAGTCTTTTGCAAAGGAGATGTGAACGGCGTGACTGTCGGGAAATTGGTCGAGAGCGTCCGGCCGATAATGTACGCATTGCCCAGCGGATCAACCGCGATGCCCTGGCCAAAATCGTCGCCCGAGCCGCCGAGATAAATGGAGTAGATGAGCTTAGAAGCATTCGTATTAAAAACCGTCACAAAGACATCATTAGACCCCGCGTTTGCCGCCGGGTAGAAATTGGGGGTCGAAAGAAAACCGGCGGTGTTAAAGGTGGGAAAATTCGTTGAGGCAGTATGGCCGATGACATAGGCGTCCCCTAGCGCATCCAACGCCAGATCCCAGCCTAAGTCGCCCGAGTACATGTCGTAATTATTAGTGCCTCCAAACACAACCGAGTAAGCTATCGCCGGTGTATTCGAAGCAATAACAGAGGGCGTATTGGTATTGAAGGCAATTTTTGTGAGGAAAGCGTTGTAGCCGACATTATTGGAAAAGCTGAGGTAGAGCCCGGGCACATTGCTGACCGTATTCGGAAAGTCCGGCGAATACGTATAACCAGTCACGTAAGCATCGCCCATGGCATCAACGGCGATACGGGTGGCTGCATCGCTGTTGGTGCCGCCCAAAAAGCTTGAGTAAACCAGGGAACCAGCCCCGGACGCGCTCGTGTCGAATACCGCGACAAAGGCGTCGAACAGGTAAGTCAAAACGTTAGTTTTGTTGAGGAACGGTTGGAGAGCATTTGCGGTCGTGGGGAAATTCGTAGAAAGCGTATAACCCGAGACATAGGCAATGTTCGTACCGTAAGAAATGTGGCCCAGGATGCTGGAATAACCCGTGTACACCGCGATGCCTTCGCCCAGATCGACATTAGTGCCGCCAATGTAGGAGGAGTAAAGCAGGCCGTTCGTAGAAATTTCACTGATGAACGCATTGTAGTCGTTGGTGTAGTAGCCGCCGGGATTCGTTTGATATGCGCTGACTGTCGTCGGAAAATTCGTTGACTGGGTATAGCCTGTCACATAAGCGTTGCCAGCCGAATCAACCGCAATCTTTCCGGGCACATCCTGGTCGCTGCCGCCCAAGTACGTGGAGAATATCAACGATGCCCCGTTGGTTTCGAGTTCGGAGACAAAAATGTCATCGGGATACATTTTAGAGGAAGCATTCGTGCCGCCGCTAAGATGCGCGCCCCGGGAGAAACCCGGAAGGCCCGTTTGTGGTTGCACGGGAAAATTCGGAGAATCAGTAAACCCGGTTACATAGGCATGACCAGCCTGGTCCACGGTCATAGAAAGAGCGCCGTCATCGTTGCTCCCGCCGAGGTAGGTATAATAAAGATTAGTGGAGATGCTGTTATCGAATTTCGCCACAAATGCGTCACCGTTGACTAATCCACCCTGAAAATTTGTCTGATAAGTGCCGGTTGGCGTGAACGGGAACTTCGTCGAGAGCGTTTCCCCCGCCAGATAAACATTGCCTTGCCCGTCCAATGCAACGGCGAGGGCGTTGTCACCACCCACATTGCCGCCAAAATAGGTTGAGTAAGCCAGGATAGGATCAATGATCAACGGCAAGTGGTGGTCGTACTTGCCGATGGCGAACCTGACCGTCCGGGCATCCTCGATCCGGTAACCTCCGTCAACCGGCGTGCACACTCCACCGATGAGTTGATACAGCGACGGCCTGGGCAACCTGATTTCCTCTTCGCCCAGCTTCAGAACCAAGTCGCCTTGAGTTTCAACAGACACTTCATCCGCGCCGTCAAAACGAATGGCGATCGCGGCGGGGTCACCGCCGGGAGCAATGGCAAAATCATATTCGAGTTGTTGCTGATTGCCGTAATAGACGAGGTTAACGCCTGGGTAAACCCCTTCGACCCCGACTTTGGCGTATGTTGCAATCCCGCAATGCCATTTCTCCGGAACATTGCCGATGAGGTAATTGATTTTCCCGGGCATCTCGCCCACGCCCCGAATGGGTGCCTGAGAATTCGCGCCGAGGAATTCCATCCGCACCGTCCTGCTGGCAACCTGGCGCGCGGCGGAATGTTTCTCCCGATCGAACGGAGAAGCAGGCGGCGGCTCGTCCACATGACGCAAAACGAAAAGTGTTTCGGCGGGCGAAAGCAGGAACTGATAGTTTAAACCGCGAGCGAGGAATTGAGCCGGGCAGTCAGACTGGCCCTGGTTGACCTCAAAGCAGAGAGGCAAACCGCCCAGCGAAGCCACAGCCGGCTGTGCTGCGCCCGCAGTTGTTGACGCGCTGATTTCGGCCGCTGCCGCCAAGGCCAGCAACCCACGCAGGGACCTGCCCCCGGAGAGACAGGCGAAGAACCGGAAGGCGGACAAAGATGCTGGCAAACGATGATTCATGTTAAAACTCACGCGTGTAGCCTACCCCGAATTGGAATTGGCCGCTGGTTCCATTGTACTGATCGTGTTGGATGGGAATCGCGTAATCCAGCCGCAACGGCCCGATAGGCAGGTTGAGGCGCAGGCCCGCTCCATAATCAGAGTCGAAATTTCCGCTCGTGCCGAAACTATAAGGCGCACTGGCAACCGCGCCGATGTCGTAAAACAGCGCGAACCGGAGACGCTCAATGATCGGGAGGCTGTATTCCGCCGAGCCGAACCAATAGGAGTCACCCCCGATGGGTTCATTAGGCATGGATGGGTTGGATGGATAATCCGGGTCACGAGGGCCGATGGATCGGTACTTAAACCCGCGCAATGAATAGAGCCCCCCCAGATAATAGCGCTCATAAAACGGCACGTCTTGTGATTGGAGACTCTGCGCCACACCCGCGCGCCCGTTAAGTTCGAGCACATGCCCGGGGGCGAAGCCTTTGAAATACCAGGCGGATTTCAATTCCAATTTGTAGAATTCAAGATTGCCGCCGATCGGTCCGCCGACGAATTGGCCTGACAACTCGGTGCGTTGGCCTTTATTGGGCAACTGAACGCTGTTGCGCGTGTCATAGGCTAGCGAGGCACCAAGCTCCGACAGGAGATGGTATCCCTGCTGTTCCAGAATCGCTTGCGGCACATTCGAGGGAACCGTCTGGCTTGGCGCTCCGGGCGGGGGACCCGGGGGGGAGGTCGGCATCGGAATACCCGTGGGATCCCCCGAGGGAATATATTCGGTGCCATGAAAGCCATCGTTCAGGAGTATGCCGACCTCCTCGAGCGTGTAGCTGACACTCCCGACCAAATTCTCCGTGCCCAGCGCCTTCGTCAAACTCACCCGCCCGCCGGCAAGCACTTCGTCGTAAATCCCATTCAGACTTTCGAAATTCAGGTTTCTGTAATACACATCAACACCCAGCGCAAGTTTTCGCCCGAGAAACCACGGTTCGACAAAGGACATCAGGTAATCCTGCCGCTCAGTGCCGAGCTGGACGCGCAGGCGGGCCTTCTGCCCCGCGCCGGTGAAAGTGGGGGGATTGAATAAATCGAAGTTGCCCTGGCTGACTTCCGCAAAGCCCACGAGGGAATCCACCGTGCTGAACCCCGCGCCCAAGCTCAGGTTGCCAGTATTTTTCTCGTCCACCCCGACTATCAGGTTTTTCCGGGTTGGCACATCGGTCGCCTCGGGGCGGGTATCGACCTTTTCGAAGTACTGCAACCCTTCCAGACGCTGTTTACTCAGCTTGATTCGAACCATGTCAAACGTTTCGCCCGGCGATACAGCAAGCTCGCGACGAATGACTTTGTCCTTGGTTTTCACATTGCCGCGGATGTCGATCTTCTCGATGTAAGACTTCTGCCCTTCATCAATCCGGAACTCGAGGTCCATGTTGCCTGTTTCCGTATTGGGGATCCGGACGACGATCAGGTTGCGCGAAGACGGGGTGACATCGATGTAGCCCTTGGTGCCATAAAAATCCTCAATGGCCTCGGTGTCCCTGGCCAATCCCTTGGGTGTGAACTTATCGCCCACGTCCATTGACAGTCCGTTCGGGCCGAGCTTGAGCTTCCCGCCTTTCATGGCCTGCACGAACCGGATTCCGTTGGTCAGCTCCGCCATGCTGAAGATTTTATTGCCGATAAATTTGACCGAACCGATTTTGTACTGCGCGCCCTCGTAGATGATGAAACGGATAACCATCGTCCGGGGCGTGGGATTGAGGAACTGAACCTCTTTGATCTCGAAATCAATATAGCCGCGGTCCTGATAAAACCCGCCCAGCTTTTCCCGGTCCTCCTCAAATTGCTCGTCTTTGAGAACTCCGCTGCCGGTAAGCCACGAGAACATCCAATGCTTGCGCGTCTTGATAACCTTGCGCAGTTCTTTCTGCTTGGCCGCCTGCGCTCCCACAAAATCCACCTCCAGAATTTTGACCTTGGGACTTTCCTTGATCTCGAAAGTCGCCGTGCCGCGCCCGGCATTTTCATCAATGTTAAGAATGTACTTCACCTCTGTCCTCGGGTACCCGGCTTTCTGGTACATCTTCTGAATCTCCTGACTGTCCGTGAACAGCTTCCGTTCATCCAAGGGCTCGCCAACCTTCGAAGTGATTTTTTTCTTCAGCTTGGCCTCACTGTATTTAGCGTTCCCCCGAAACCGGATTTCCGTCAGCCGCGGCTTCGCCTGCACGATGTAAGTGAGAACCAGTCCGTCGGCGGTCGTGCTCTGGGACACGCGAATGTTGTAGAAGAAACCCGTCGCATACAGGCCGCGGACATCGTCGTCCACCGCCAGCGGGAGATACGGATCATCCACCTTGACGCGAATGTTGGCGCGGATCAACTCGTCGCTGATGGATTGCGGCCCGACATGCCTGATCTCAATCCTGGCGACTTTCGTGGAAGAGATCTGCCCGTGGGCCGCGGGCAGAATCGCCAGAATCAGGAGAAGCCCGCCCAGCAACAATTTCATTGTCGCCCGGTCAATTTGGCACGTCTTCGTCGCTGACTTTTGCTTTGCTTTCAAATCGCGTATAGGACTTCAGGAATGTCAATTCCACTTCGCCGGTCGGACCGTTACGCTGCTTGGCGATCAGCAGATTCACCGGTTCGGCTTCCTGTTCGTCGGCCGATGTCACTGCTTCATCATCCTCGCTGCTCGGCTTGTACAGCAAGCCCACCACGTCCGCATCCTGCTCAATCGCCCCGGATTCCCGCAGGTCCGACAGCCGCGGCTTGCGGTTCTTCTCGCGTTCCAATTCGCGATTCAACTGGCTCAAAACGATTATTGGAACCTTCAGCTCTTTGGCCAGCGACTTAATTCCGCTGGAAATGTCCGAAATTTCCTGCTGCCGGTTTTCCGCACGCCGCGCAGTAGAATGGAGGAGTTGCAGGTAGTCAACCACGAAAAGCTTGATCCCGAACTGCTGGAACATTCGTCGGGCCTTCGCTCGAAACTGCAAAATCGACAACGACGATGAGTCGTCGATGAACAAAGGAGCGTTTGCGAGCTTCCCCGCCGCCCCGGTCAGCTTCGGAAAATCCCGCTCCGCGAGAAAGCCGTCCCGCACGTTGCGCAGGTTCACCCGCGAACGTGAACACAGCATGCGCAAGACCAGCGATTCCGAAGTCATTTCCAGGCTGAACACCCCGACCGGCAGGCGCTGCTCTATCGAGACGTGCTCCGCAATGTTCATCGCCAAGCTCGTCTTCCCCATGGATGGCCGCGCCGCGATCACGATCATTTCCCCGGCGTGCAACCCGCTTGTCATCTTGTCAAAGTCCGCAAACCCGGTTCCAACGCCTGTCAGCATGCCTTGCTGCTTATGAAAATCCTCGATCGTGTTGATCGCTTTTTTCACCAGGTCCTTGATCGCGTTCGTGTGGCCCTGCACCCGCGACTCGCTGATGCGCAAAATGTCCCGCTCCACCTCGTCCAGCAGCGCCTCCACATCACCTTCGTAATCATAAACCCGGCCCACCACCCCCGTGCACGTGTGGATCATTCTCCGCAGAAGGTGCTTTTCCTGCACGATATCCAAGTAAAAGCTGAGATTCGCCGCCGAAGGCACCACGTCCGGCAGCCCGGAGAGATACGCAATTCCGCCCACTTCCTCGAGCAACTGCTTGTTCTTCAACCGCTGTTGCAGCGTGATGATATCGATCGCCTCGCGGCTTTCGTACATCTCCACCAGCGTGCTGAAAATGGTCTGGTGGCGCAGGTCATAAAAAACCTCCGCGCGCTCCTTGAATTTCTCGACGCACTCCCCCAGGCATTCGTTCGGCGACAGCAGAATGCAACCCAGCACCCCCTGCTCTGCCTCCGGTGAATGCGGCGGCAACCGGTCCACCTTCGGAAGGTTGGCGGTGGCGGTTTTTCTTCGCGGCGCCCGTCTCAAATCCGCGGGAGCGCCGGCTCCCTCTGAAACCGAATCAATCATGCCGGATTGGTTTACCGAAACCATTCGCCACCGCCAAGCTAATGTTGTTCGCCACGGTTCCGGAGTTACTGACAATTCCCCGGTGGATAACTCAGTCCCGGAAACAAGCGCTGCGGCCGAATGGCGGATCTTGCTTCCGGTTCGCCATTCAATTCGGATTCCGCGGTTGCCCGAAACAGTGCGGGCGGCAATAATCTCCCGTTTCGAATGCCGGCAGTAGTGGCCGCCGCCAAACGAAGACCCGCTTTTCACTTCGCTTGACGCTCTCGCAACCTGAAATAGACTCTGGTCATGTCAATCGAGATTCAGCGTTTGCCCCGTGGGTGCCTCTGCGCACTTCACCCATGAGAAAGCCCTCTGTTCTCGTCATCTTCCTAACGGTCTTCATTGACCTTATCGGTTTCGGCATTGTCGTTCCCCTCGTCCCCGTTTACAGCCGCCACTTCGGCGCTCAGGGCTTCGTCATCGGCGTCATCATCGCTTCATTTTCCGCCATGCAATTTCTCTTTGCGCCCGTCTGGGGAAGATTATCCGACCGGCACGGCCGCCGCCCGATTCTTCTGCTCAGCACCGCAGGCGCCGCCGCCTCTTACGTGGTCTTCGCCCTCAGTTCCGGCCTGAACAACCACGTCCTCGCCCTGTGGCTTATGGTCCTTTCACGAATGTTCGCCGGCCTTTGCGGCGGCAACATCACCGTCGCCCAAGCCTATATCGCCGACATCACGCTTCCCGACCAGCGCTCCAAAAAAATGGGCCTCATCGGCATGGCGTTCGGGTTGGGCTTCATCTTTGGTCCCATCATCGGCGGCGTCAGCCTCAAGTATCTCGGCGACACTGGCCCCGGCTGGATAGCTGCGGCTCTCTGTGCCGGAAACTTTCTCCTCGCCTACTTCATCCTGACGGAAAGCCTCAAGCCCACCTCCGAGCATGTCGCCCCACGCCCCCACCTCGCCCAATGGAAGCATACCCTCACCCAGCCAAGAATCGGTTTACTGGTCGCAGTGTTTTTCCTCGCCACTTTCTGTTTCAGCTGCTTCGAGAGCACCTTTCCCCTAGTGGTCGGCGACAATTTTAACCTCGATTTCCAGCATGACGCGGCTTCGGCCACGACCGTCGTGTACCTCTACGCCTACTGCGGCATTATCGGCGCCTTTGTCCAGGGCGGCGCCATTGGTCGGCTTGTGAAGCTCATGGGCGAACCCAAACTGATTGCGTTCAGTCTTGTTCTCACCGCCATCAGCCTCGCGCTCCTGCCTTTCATCAGCGGCACCGCCCAGCTCACCTGGAAAACCCTCATCCGACCGGAAGGCTTGCCATGGGTCTGGATGCTTCTTGTCCTCGGTCTCTTGTCCGTTGGCACGAACCTCACCCGCCCGCCACTTTTCGGCCTGCTCTCCAACCTCACATCGGATCACGAGCAGGGGGCGACCATTGGCGTCGCCCAAGGCGCCGGCAGCCTCTCCCGTATTCTCGGACCGATCTTCGCCACAACGCTTCTGCCGGTACTGCCTTCCCTGCCCTATCTCATTTGCGCCGCTGTCCTGCTCGCCACCACTGCTCTCGTCCTCCAGCGCCTCTGCCATAAACCATTGCTCTAGAGCGTAAAACCATTTCAGCCTTCGCCTTTCCGCCTTTACTCTTTTGTTCAGTATCTTTGCGTTGCGTTGATTTCTTTCTGTTCCATCCGCAACTGCTGGATTTTTCTGGAAGCTTGGGCTAAGGTGTACGCCAGCATTAGAGATAGGTCTGTCCTCGCGCCGCCACTCATCCCCGAGAAACTGAGAGGCATTGGGCGGCCGATGGAATGGGCTGGGAATTAGCAGGATGCGAAAAAATCTGACCCATCAGATATCGGTCAGATTTAATGAATCATTTCAGACCGTTGCAGTCTAATGAACAGACAGAGAAATTTTAAAATTCTTATGAAATTGAAAAAAATGAGTCAGTTTGGTTTGCTCGCACTGGTGGCATTGCCTTTATGCTCCGGCTATGGTCAAAGTCCCGTTGCGCCCTCATCCTCTTCAGCCGCATCGGCGACCAATATTAATTCCAGCCCGCCTCCCGCTAATCTCCCTCCAAACGTTGCCGAGGTGGTTAAATTATCAAGTGCGGGCCTGGGCAATGATGTCGTGCTCGCTTTCGTGAATAGTTCGCAATCGTTATTTGGCTTGTCAGCAAATGACATTCTCCAACTGAAAACCCTGGGAGTTTCCCCGACAATCATTACCGCAATGTTGAATCATGATTCTTCACTGCGGAATTCCTATCCGCCCAGACAGCCGAACTACGTCAATAGCCAGCCTCCCCCGCCATCAGCTAACCCCGGTCAAACCGACCAGCCAGCCACACAGCCTGATACTTCTACCGCAGTGGTTGCCCAACCCGCGCCGCCGGCACCGGTCGAATATATTCCCGTCGCTCCTAGTCCAGATTACTATTGGACACCCGGCTATTGGTGGTGGAATGGAGGCTGGGTTTGGATCGGCGGAGGTTGGGGTTGGGGAGGGTATCACGGTGGCTACTGGGGCTGGGGTGGATATCATGGCGGTGGTGGATATCATGGTAGCGGTGGATACCATGGCGGCGGCGGTGGATATCATGGCAGTGACGGGCATGGGGGTGGCCACCACTAATAGTGAAGCACTTTCGGGGCGCGGTCAGCAACCGCTGACCACAACTCCAGGCTCATCGGTCAGATGCATGTCAAATTCATTTGCCGCAGTGCCAAGCTGAAACACGTTATGAAATCAAAATTTACAGGAATTCTTGCTTTGACAGGATTGGTTGCTTTGCTGGCCGGATGCGTTTCCCCAGATGGCCGGCCGGATAACACGGGTACCGGAGCCTTGATGGGAGGAGCTACCGGCGCCACGATTGGAGCCTTGGCTGATTGGAGAAACCCAGGAGCTGGAGCCTTGATTGGCGGTGCGGCCGGCCTCATCGCCGGGGGCCTCGTCGGGCATAGCGTCGATCAACAAAACGAAGCCCGCAGGCAATATTATGCAGGCCCACCACCCTACCCCGCAGCCCCGCCGCCGCAACCGTTAAGCATCGCCGAGGTCAAGTCCATGTCCAAAGCCGGCGTCAGTGATGACACGATCATCAACCAGATCAACAACACCCGCACCGTGTATCACCTGGATGCCAATACCATTATTGACCTGACCAATTCCGGAGTCAGCCAAAGGGTTATTTCCTGCATGATCAACACCGCCAGCGCGGTGGCCAGCCAGGCCCCACCGACTCCGCAAGTGGAAACCGTCGTGGCGGCTCCCGGACCTGATTACGTCTGGGTGAATGGGGAATGGATATGGAATGGAGCAACCTGGGTTTGGATTTCCGGGCGATGGGTTTTGGGACCCTACCCGCACGCGATTTGGGTGAGCGCCCGCTGGGAATATGGACCTTATGGGTGGCATCACGTGCCAGGACATTGGCGGTAAATCATCTCCGGCCTAAAAATTGGAAATGTTCTGCGCGATCGGCTCGATGGCGGACGTTTGATGATTGGGTCTTACCCTTCTGGTCACGGCTATCTGAGGTGGTAGAAACAACCGGGGCAATTCGTCCACTGGGGAACGCTGAAACAAAAACGCCACTACCTCAAAAACATCTCCGCCGCCGCATCTGCAAACCGCAGCCCCTGACGCGTCAGGTGAAAACTCTCCGGCTCGACCTGCCCCCACCCTTGCCGCACGAGCTCGCCGATTTCCTTTTCCCATTCTCTGTGTAAGTCATACCCCGTTACCTGACGAAACTCCTCGAACGGCCAGCCCGCAACCATCCGCAGACCGAACGCAGCCGTTTCACCCGCGCGCGCCAGAGGGCTCAACTTTTCCTGCGATTCGATGGCCTGTTTCCCGCCCTCGAGCTGTTCGCAGTAAAGCTGCGTGTTGGACCAGTTCTTCATCCGTACGCCTTGCACATAACTCGTCGCGCTCGGCCCGAGACCGTAAAAGGAACCACCCCGCCAGTAATTCACATTATGCCTGCACGCAAAGTCCGGCAGCTTCGTTGACTTAGCCACTTCTCCAGCCAATTTGCGTTTTGCGAAATTGGCCACCTCGTATTGCCAAAACCCGGCTTTCGTGGCCCGCGCAACCAGTTCCTCGTACATGATGCAGGCCAGGTCTTCGTTCACATCAGCCTCGCCCGCCTTCAATTGCGCGAAGAGCGGCGTGTCGTCCTCGTAAATCACCTCATAACTGGAAAGATGCTCGCTCCCCATCGCCACCGCCTCGCCCAGCGTCTCACGCCAATCTTCAAGGGTTTGACCCGGAATCGCAAACATCAGGTCCAAGTTCAGATTTTCGAAACCCGCCTGGCGCAGGATATCGAATGACTTGAATGCCATCTCGCGCGTATGAACGCGGCCAAGCCGTTCCAGCAAAGCTTCGTTGAGCGATTGCACCCCCATTGACAGCCGGCTCACTCCGGCCGACCGCAACAATTTAGCTTTATCAAGTGAAATAGTGGCCGGATTACATTCCACCGTCCACTCCGCGGCGCCCAGCAGATTAAGCCGGTCCATGGCGGTGAGGATTTGTTCCCATTGCCACAGGTTCAACAGCGAAGGAGTGCCGCCGCCAAAAAAGATCGTCTGCGGCTTCAGGTCTGCGGCCAGCAGCTCGAATTCGCGGATCAGCGCGGTAACGTAACGGTTGATTGTTTCACCACTGGAAGGCTCGGAGAAGAAGGCGCAGTACGAGCACTTTTGCGCGCAAAACGGCACATGCACATACGCGCTAGCCACAGGTCCGGCAGACAATTCCACAGTACGTCAACCTTAGCCAAACTACCGGTCAATGGCTAACAAAAAGACCTCCGACTGACGGGACGCCGAGTGCAGGTTACGGCGTGCTGGGGGATGCCCCACCCGCTCGATGCACATTTTCGGCCTTGGGTCCCTTTTCACTGGCCACTACATCAAAAATAACCTGCTCGCCTTCATGCAACACCTTGAATCCGTCCCCCACAATCCCCCGATGATGCACAAACACATCTTGGCCTGTATCCTCGGTAATGAAGCCAAACCCCTTTCGATTGTCCCACCATTTTACTTTGCCGCTGGCCATACAATTGCTTCCTTTCCTGGACAACTCAACACGTGTAACCGCAAAAGCAAAAGACACGAATCGCCCCTACGATTCGCGTCCTGAAAAATCACCTTTGTGGCCACATATGCCTTTGAGTGCTTCTACTAAATAACGTTTTTGCGTGGAGCAGTCAAGCTCTATTCAAACCCGAATTAAGTTTTAATCCACTGGTTCGAAGTGAAACAATTGGGCTTCATGCCCAGCCAATTCGAGGTAGAGTCCGTGGTCCATTAAGTCATCACCCGAACGTATGTAATTTTCCTGGCCAAGAAGGTCTTTCATCCCCCAGTTGCGAGTCCCAAGCCGTTTGGTGTTCAATGGGACATAGCACTGGCTGCGCACGGGAGCAAGATTCACGACCACCAGGTCAAATTCAGGCAACTCTTTACGCCATTGCACGACGATGAAGTTCTGCGCCGTCGGATTGCCAGGCCAAGCGGCTCGCGGTTTCAACAATTCTCCCGTCCCCTGCCCCACAGCGGTCTTCGGCAGCGTGGTCAACAGTTGCTCGTAGAATTGCGTTATCCCCGGGCTCTTTGGCTCCGGGGCGCGGCGCGCCAATTGGACGGGAATTTTCAGGCGCGCGCCCGTGGGTTGGCCCTCGTGCAAGAAACGCATTCCGGGCAGGCCGAGGATAACCAAAGCAGCCGCGCGATGTTGCTCGTCGGATAACATGCCGGCAATACGAGCCTCATCATGATTTTCAAGAAAGTGAGCGCCTGCAGCCACGCCCTCAGCACCCACCCCGAGCAAGTGGGATTGCACTCCGCCTGCATCGCGGGCAATGAGCCGATCGCGCAACACTTTATCGTAGGTGTAATCAAAACCAAGCCCGCGCAGACGCGCCTCGGTGCCCCAGTAAGCTTCCGCCAGAAACAAGAATTCCGGGTGCGCGCTTTTGACTGCCTCGATTGCCGGAGGCCAGAATTCCGCCGCGGATGCAGAACCAGAAACCGGGAACTTTTCCCAAGTCTTCGCGAACACGTCATTAAGCACAAGCATCGCCATGTCGCACCGCACGCCATCGCAGCGGTCCGCGAGCGACTCCAGCACGCCGCGAACAGCAGCACGAGTTGTCTCAAGCCGATAATCGAGCTGGAATGTGTCAGTCCAGGCGGCAAAGAACGGGTCCTTGCCATGCGCCAGCCAGCGTAAACCGACCGCGGTTGCCTGCCCAAAAGTTTCCGGAACCCAAGCCGGGCTTTGCACGAAAAATTCCGGTTGTTTCCAAACCCAGGGATGGTCCACGCCAACATGATTCGGCACAAAATCCAACACAAGCCTCATTCCATTTGCGTGGAGTTTCCGTCGGAATTCTCTTAAGCCAGCCTCGCCTCCCAAAGAGGGAGGGACTTCGTACCGGGCGATGGCGTAAGGCGATGCAGCAACATCCTCCTCTTTCCAACCAGGCAAAGCCCCAGAGTAAACCCGTCGCTGTTCCTCATGGGCGAGCGCTTCCACACGGGCACGCGGGCCGCCGCTCCAGGCACCCATCAGCCAGATGTGCGTAAAGCCGAGTCGCCGCCATTCGACAAACTCGTTGCCCGGCACATCAGCCAACATCACCTGCCGGCCATGCTTTTCCGAGAGCGCACGCAACCAGCAGCGCGTGTTGATTTCGTAGAGCAAAGGACTTTGCATGGAGCCTATCTGCCAAACCCAGTCTTTGAATCGCTGCCTAGACAAGCGCCGGCTGTTCCGACCGACCGCCACAACCCGGTTGATGGCCGGGGAACCTCCTGAACATCCGCGCGCTCAAACGCGTCAGCTATTCAGAATCCTGAGCGCTTTCGTGGGGTTCGAAACACGCACAATGAGCAAACCGCGTTTTGACTCGGGCGGAGTGGCGCAGTAGCAGTACTCGATATTGACTTTAGCTTCGGCAAGTTTGTGAGCGATGCGCGACAATTCACCCGGTTTGTTACTGCCGTCGATCATGAGGACATCGTCCTCAACGACGAGAGTGCCGCGCTCTTCGAAGACGTGCAGAGCCTTGCGGTAATCGCTCACGACGAGGCGGATTACGCTATGGTCCACCGTGTCGCTAGTGCTGACAGCGTAGATGTTGACTTTGGCTTCAGCCAGCGCGTCCGCAACCCGCACGAGCATGCCGGGCCGGTTATCGAGGAAGATTGCGAGTTGTTTTGTGATTTGCATAAGTCAATCTCCGTTTTGAGGTTGGAAGCTGCCCATATTACCCGTTGATTCCACGACTCATGATAGTCGAATCACCGCCCGCGCGCCAATCGGAAATTAACATTCCCCCTGGCAAATTGGAATTATTCATTGAATTCCTCTGGCTTTTCTGATATTAACCAATTCTGGAGCGTGAGCACGTGAAGTGAAGTCTGCTGGCACCATCGCATCAGCGGAACAGCTCTCGGAGAGCCAGAGGTCCGCCCTGCTCTGCCTTCTTGCCGACGATGATCCGGTCGTCTATCAGACTATCCGCGATAAAATCCTTTCCCTGGGGCCCCCGGCGGCAGAATGGCTGCGGCCACACCTTGCGAGCAGCGACTCCGCCCTGCGCCGCCGCGCGCACAACATCGTCGTCCATTTCGACCGTCAAGCCGCCGACAACGAGTTTCTGGGCTTCTGTCTTAGACACGGCGAGGAATTGGATCTGGAGCAAGGCGCGTGGCTGCTCGCACGCACGCAGTATCCGGAAATCAATATTACCGCCTATCAAGCCTTGCTCGACGCTTATGCGGGTGAATTGCGCGCCCAGATCGATCCCGGCATGAAGGCCCGACAAATCCTCACCACAATCAACCAATACCTGTTCCACGAACTCGGCTTTGCCGGCAACGAGGCGAACTACTACGAACCCGACAACAACTACTTGAACCGCGTCATCGACCGACGCACCGGCAATCCGATCAACCTCTGCCTGATTTATCTCCTACTCGCGCGCCGCCTGCGATTACCAGTTTCCGGCATCAGCCTCCCGGGCCATTTTATCTGCCGTTACCAATCCACCGAGGCAGAAGTTTATCTGGACGTATTTGCCGGCGGGAAACTATTGACCAAGGCGGATTGCATCCAGTTTTTGCTGCAGGGGAAACACGGTTTGCAGGATGATTATCTGACGCCGGCGAGCCCGCGGCGGGTCCTGCTGCGCATTTGCGCCAACCTTCATCAAATCTTCGTGCAGCTTGAGGCCGCCCAGGAAGTGACCCGGCTCCAGCGTTATCTGATCGTGCTTGCGCGTTGAACAACGGTTGGAGCCCTTCAATCAGCCATCTCTTTCCATTGCCTGCGCGCGATATAAGGGTCCACGCGCATGAGAAAAAAGTAAGCCCAACGCTGTTTCAGCCGCCCCCAGAGCGTCCTCGCTTTTCCCCACTCTTCCAAGGTGATCCGTCGGCAATGTTTCAGGTTGTCCCCGAAAATCTCACGCGCCTGGCCGGCCATTTCCGCGTTATCGAATCGCATCATCAACTCGTAATTGATGTTGAGACTGCGCTGGTCGAGGTTGGCGGAGCCTACATAGACGGCGCCATCAATTATAACCAGTTTCGCATGCAGGATTTGCGGTTGATACTCATATATCTCAACGCCGGCCTTCAGGAGGCGCCGATAGAGACTCCTTCCGGCTAAATGCGCGATAAGAACGTCCGACTTTCCCGCCAGCAATAACCACACGCGGCCACCCCGCCGCGCGACCCGCATTAGCTGTCGCCGGATCCGCCAAGTCGGTAGAAAGTATGCGGTCATAATTCGCACATCCCGCGCGTCCGCGAGGTCCGCCCTTAACGCCCGTTTAATCGGGCTCCGCCCGCGGCCCGGGCCACTCAACAAAAGCTGTTCCTTTGCCACCACCACCGCCTTTTTAGCCCACGACTTGCGCAAACGCATGAAGCGTTTGTGTTGAAACTCGCTGCGCTGGAACATCTCCTCAAACTCGGTTACCAACTCGACCACGACCGGGCCTTCCACTTTCAGACCTATATCGCACCAACCCAGCGTCACCCCGTCGCCTTCATATTCGGACGCAATGTTGAATCCACCCACAAATGCGACGCCCGCGTCACAAACCAGCAGTTTGCGATGGTCTCGAATCCCGATCCGGTCCAGCGCCAGGGGATTAAACTGCCGCACCTCGCCACCCGCGGCGCGCAATGACTCCCAAAACGCCACGGGCAACCCGTAAGAACCTAATGCGTCCACCAACACGCGGACGCGCACACCCCGCCGCGCTGCCTGCACCAGCGCTTCGCGGAATCGCTCGGCCAAAGGTCCCGTCGAGAAGGTATAAGTCTCGAGGCAAACCGAATGCCGAGCCGCATCAATCGCAGCCATCATGTCCGCGAAAATCGCGCGCCCCGTACGCAGCCATTTCCAATTGGTACCCGTCGCCCCCGCCAGCATGAGGTTTACTCTATCGGGGAAACCAAACATTGGCAATCAATGGTAACGTCCATGCAGATTGTCTCGACATACCGGGCTTGGCAGAGTAATAGACAAGGCAACTGGAAGGGCCAAATTGCCATGGCGAGGTTACTGTTAAAATCAAGTGATTGCCTGTCTCAGGTGATAGAGCTCAGGCTGGGCCGCAACCGCTTCGGCCGTAGCCCGGAAAATGATTTTCAGATCGAACATCCTACAGTATCCGCCACGCATTGCGAAATTGTGGTGAGCGAAGGGGAGATCGTTGTGCGCGACTGCGATTCCACGAATGGAACGTATCTTGCCGGAGAACCGATCAAGGAAGCCAAACTTTGCGCAGGCCAGCTTTTGAGTCTGGGAGACGCGGAGTTCCTGGTGGAAAACACAGAGATTACGATCTCGATTCCGAAGTTCGAGGTTCCGGCGCCGGCGCCGCCGGTGGTGCAGGCTGATGGTTCGCTACTCTGCCCGCGCCATCCGCATGACCGGGTGACGCTGCAATGCACACATTGCCGTGAAGTCATGTGTGAGAGGTGCGCGCACCGACTTCGCCGCCGAGGAGGCAAGGTGTTAATCCTGTGCCCGGTGTGCAGCAACAGATGCGAGCCTATCGGGGGAGAAAAGAAAAAGAAGAAATCGTTTCTCGAGCTTTTGCGCACAACCGTAAGGCTGCCTTTCGTCCACAATTCAAAAAGAGTCCCTTGAGACGGAGAGGAGAGCCCTGCGGCGGCGCAGGCGGGTCATGAATGATTGGCGTGCTGGTCCCCGGAGGAGGAAGACGTTGCGTCACCCGGCAGGGCAACAGGTGGGCGCGCTTGAGCCGAGGAAGGCGAAGGTTCCCAATCCCGAGCATGTTCGACCAGGCCGCGCATTCGCTCAAACCACCAACCGGCGCGGCGAGAACGGCAACGAATGCCGGACCGAGGCCGAGATTCGCTGCTTAAATGCAATTCCAACTGACGGCTGATCAAGCTTCACCTTTCTTTTTGGCAGACAGATTGAGGGGAGCAACGAGCCGAGGCCGGCCAGGACTGAACAGCAAACCAGAAAGCGGAGCCGGAACACCCACCGCATTCACTGTGACAAAGCCATGCATTATTCTAAACCCACATATAACGGTAGCACAGTTTTACATTTTTAACATGCCAGCTCCGGATGTCAGGAACTGCCAAGCCGGGACACAAGGAAGAAATGGAAAGCCAGGCAAACCGCTCGCACGAAGCATCCCAGGCGTTACCGCAGACAGGTTTCAAAACAGTCATTGACACCCGGAAACATTGAAATAGAATCAGTGGCGAATCGGGCAGCAGCACGTTTCTTCAGCGGGGTTCCCCACCCCCACCTCCTTGGCGTATGCTACCCGATTCATTTTATCTGTACACGGGATGCCCCCCAGCACAACCAAGGCACTGTTTTAGAAACGGTGGACGAGTTTCTCGACGAGGAAGGTGCTCTCGCGCATGGCCTGTTCGCTAAATGGTCCAAACCAGTCGGCCACCTTGCGAAAACGCGCCACGAACTCCGCCTTTTCGCCTTTTTCGATCATCCCGAGGTTCTCATTGAGGGAATGGATAAAATCCTTCAAGAGAGTCAATCTTTCGGGAGTGGCAAAGACGATTTCGGCGTATAGCAATGGATCCTGGGCAAACAGACGGCCGACCATCGCCAACTCAAGCCGATAGATGGGGCTGGACAACTCGAGAGTGCGGGAAATCGGCACTCGCCGGGAATGGAGGAACTGTCCAAAGGCAAACGTGGCGAAGTGGCGGAGCGCTTGTACAATTCCCATAATTTCATCATGTTCGTCCGCCGGCGTGTCCACCAGAATGTTGCCCCATACGGAAAGTTGATCGAGCAACCATTGGCAGGCGTCCATCTGGCGTCCGGGGCTGACGACAACGATCTGTTTGTCCATGGTAGTGGTAGCGGGACCGAAAAGCGGGTGCAACCCCACAACGGGTCCGTCATAGGCCCTCAACATGGCGGCCAAAGGTTCGCGTTTCAAACTTGTGATATCAGCCAGAACGCAGCCGCGAGGCAGATGGGGAGCAATGCGGCCGGCAATGGCTGGAGTAACAGCGATGGGCACAGCCAGCAGGCACAAGTCGATTCCGGCAGTGAGCGGTTTGACTTGAGGCCAATCATCAACATCAAGAACATGCACCTCGTAGTCGGATTGTTGGAACCAGCGAGAGAAGAAACGGCCCATGCTGCCACGGCCGCCAACAATGAGCACTTTTGCGCCAGGGCGAACGCCGCGGCGTCCCAGAGTATCGAGTTGTCCCACTCGCGAATGACGCAACATGGTGCGAAACAGGTCTTCGACATAGTCCGGGTCCAAGCCCGCCTGGACAGCCTGGGTGCGGCGAACGGAGATAAGGTTTTCCTCGCGCGCCGGGTGGAAGGTCGGCAAAGCGTGTTGTTGCTTGACGCGGGTGACCTGATCGACAACGCGGCCACGCTGCGCCAGGAGTTCCACCAGTTGCTGATCTATGCCGTCTATCCGCACGCGCAGTTGGTCGAGTTGGGCACTGGGCGGTGAAGAACCCGCCGGAACCGGTTTGGCGGAGGGGGGTGCTTTTGATTTCTGCTTAGTCATTACACATACTCACTTCGTTGCTTAGAAAGGAGCATCGCGTCCCAGCTTATTGAGCATCGAGGTTCTAGGGAAGCAATTTCAGAACCGAGTCAAGTCTCACATCCCTCAATTTCACCCGGAGTCAGGTGCATCCGTGCTGTTCCATCAACTGAGCTAAACACAAAGGGACAAGGGAATGACGGCTAGGTTATCTGGGACCGCTCAATTCCAATTTTCCCAGAACCCGGCTGTCCGGATCGAGAGCGATGGATTTGCGCCAGGCGTCACGAGCTTTATCCAATTGGTCAAGCGCAACGTAAATGTCGCCGAGATGATCGTACAGAGTGGGGTCAGGCTTTTCAGACAGCTCGATGGCTTTGAGGATATAGCCGAGGGCTTCCTGCGGCTGGCGCAGCTTGAAGAGGATCCAGCCGAGGCTGTCCAGATAAGCGGGGTTCTTTGGTTCGCTCCGAACGGCTTTTTGGACAAGCTCTTTCGCCCGGTCGAGCTTCATGCCCTGCTCGGCATACATATAACCAAGATAATTCTGCGCTTCAGCATCGTCGGGAGCGAGGTTTAGGCATTTTTCGAAATATTTTTCGGCTTGAACATAATCGCCTTTGCGTTCGCAAGCAGCACCGACTTCGAAGTAAAATGTTTGGTTCAGCCGCTCTGGCTCAGTCGCCTGCGCGATCACCTCAGCAGCCGTGAAATGCTCAATCGCCTCAGCCCAGGCTTTTTGCCTGGCAAAAGCCAAAGCAGTCCAGAATTCCATAACGAAGTTTTGAGGAAACTTCTGGCGAGCCGCCGCGAGTATCGCGAGGGCATCGGCAGGCTTGTTGAGACCGATCCAGGTTATGGCAAGATCATAGTAGACCGGTTCGAAACCCGGACTGAGCTGGACAGTCTTGCTGAAATGCCCAACCGCCTCGGGCAGTTTCTTTTCGTCAAATTCCAAGCTACCAAGATAATAATAAGCCTGGGGATTGGTCGGATCCTCGCGAATGATGGCTTCAAGCTGCTCGACCGCACGCTTGCGATCGCTGCCACGAAGGTAAATATCAGCCAGCTTGGCTCGAATACGCTCCTGAACTGGCGGCAAATCGGCCAGCTTATTGAGCAAATCGAGATAAAGCTGAGCCGCCCCGATCGGATCCCCGGCAATGTCAAGATCCTCCGCCAGCTTGAGACGCAAAGCCGAACCAGCCGGATTAAGTTTTTGGGCGCGATTTAAAACCATGATGGCCCCAGCTGAAGCGATTTTTTTCTGATGAGGCTGCTGGAGGCCGTAATGAATGTACAATTCCCCCAAGCCAATGAGAAACTCCACGTTCGGTTTGGATTGTTTTGCGGCATTATCCAGAACCTTGAGCGCTTCCTCCGGTTGCTCGATCTGCAAGTAATACAGGAAAAGGTTATGGTAACCGGCGAGCGAGACAGGGGCCTTCCTGATAGCGGCATTGTCCGCGCTCACCGCCTGCTCATATTTGCCCAACTCGTAATAAGCACGTCCAAGCTGTGCGAAAATTGACCCCGAGGCGTCTGGACGGACGGCAGCGCGATTCAAAATTTCGAGGGCCTTATCCGGTTGCCTGGCCTGCAGGAATCGACGCGAGACTTCGAGGATGAGCGATTCGTCACCCGGATCATTCAGCGCGGCCAGATAATACTCATGTAAAGCCGCCTCCGACTCATTATTCAGTTCATGAATACTGCCAGCGGCGTAGTGGGCATGGGCTTCGGCGATTTGCTGAGCCGGTCGATCGATTTCCAGCTCGTGCCTAAGCGAATTGGCAGACTGTTCCGCTGGCGCGATTGAGAGGCGCGGGGACACAGACCTACAACCGGCCATCAGTACCGTGCCAATGACCAAAGCCATGCCACAGGACCAAGAGCGACGCAACATGCAGATGAAACACTCCACCCACCCACTCAAAGAGTGGTTCGAGCTGAACAAACTGATGGCAAGCCCGAAGGGCTCCCGAACTACTTCTGCCAAGTGCGCTTCTTATGACGATTCGCCCGAAGCTTCTTGCGCCGTTTATGCTTGTTGATCTTGGCTTTCCGACGTTTCTTTAGTGAACCCATAGGCTGTTAACCATTTACCATTGAAGTGACCTTCAGTAAACCACTTTGTTGAGCGGGTATTCGATAATCCCCTCGGCTCCGGCCAACTTCAAAGCCGGGATCAACTCACGGACGATATGCTCGTCAATAATCGTTTCCACGGCCACCCAGCCCTTAAGGCTAAGGTTGGATATGGTTGGGTTGCGGAGGGCTGGAAGGCTTTTCAGCAACCCGGCAAGGTTTTTCTGCGCGATGTTCATTTTCAGTCCGACCTTGGCTTCAGCTTCCAAGGCGCCCTTGAGCAACAAGGCAAGTTGTTCAATTTTTTGGCGTTTCCACTTGTTCTTCCAGGAGTCGTAATTGGCAACGAGACGCGGCGTTGAATTA
>CAIQQM010000311.1 GCA_903873945.1 uncultured Verrucomicrobiota bacterium | reverse complement strand
CATGGCTATATCCGCCGGCAGGTGGACGAGCTCCGGCAGCAAACGGCCCCTGAGACGGGCGATGCCTCCGGGGCCATGAAGAACAACCGAGCCGTCCAAGAGTTCGTCCGGCGGCATTGCCGGTCGCAGCGGGAAAAGGGAAGGAAGATAATCGCGCTCCGTTTGATAGCCAGCCTGGACCCGGACAAGGTGGAGGCGATGGTGCGCTACCCCGTAGACCTGGACCGGGTTTTGGTCTCGGCAATCGAAGGCACCCTGAGCAAGGTGGCTGCGAGGTATTACCCGGGGGACGAGTTGGGGTACGTCATCGGGCTCCATCACGACGCCCTGGACCGATTGGGCCGGCCCCATCTCCACGGTCATGTCTTTCTCCTGCCGCAGACCCGAAATGGGCTGCGGGTCAGCATGAGCAACCATACCTGTCCCGGCCGGGACGGGAAGTTCGTGAAGATGCTTTGGAGGACCCGGGAGCAGTTCTGCGAAATCGCTTCGAACCTCCTGGAGGCAGCGGCCCCCGCTCGCTACCGGCGCTTTGCCACCCAGGAATGGGACGACCTGGCCAAGGAAATCAGCATGAAGACCGCTGAGACGGTCGCCGCGGGCAGGCGGATGACCCCGGAAAAAACCCGGCAATACGCCCTCAACACGTTCATGTTCTACATCAGGAAAACCAACGCGGCGTGGCTGCGGCGGCGACTCGACAAGCTGAAGGAGAGAATCCAGCGGTTGTCGGAGGCCAAGCGGGAGAACCTGATCTCCGAGCTCCAGTTCATCTATGAGGGGATTGAAGACCGCATAGCCCGCGCGGGTTTCGAGGAGCGGCGCCAACTCATCCAGGGCATCCTCCCCGAGTTCCACAAGGAGCGGGTGAGATGTGAGACGAGCGATTGCCGCATGGATGTAATCCGCACCTGCCTGGTCCGATGGAAGACGGTGGGTAACCGAAGAGGGCTCATCGAACGATTGATGCAGGAGGTCGACGACCGCCGGATGGCCTCCCGGGTGAGCATGCTGGCGGAGATGGCGCTGATGGATCTGCACTTTGCGGCAGCCGGCCTGGCACCCAATCCGCCCGGCTGGATCCAGCGGCTGGAGCTATGCACCGAAAACGATAGGCTCCCCAACAAGGAAATGTTGGACCGGAAAGGAATGGAAACCACAGTGGAGGTCCCATTGCCGGAAATGGAGGCCCCGGCTCCAGACCCGCACGCTCCCAGCCCGGCCCAATTGCCGGCGACACTCGTCCCCGAGCCGCCCCTCCTCCCGCCAGACCCGGCCGCACCCTGGTTGGGGCGGTAACCGACAAAGGAGCCAAACAAAAGGCATGGAAGCGCACAGCCAGACAACCGTGCATGTCACCCAGTCCCTGGACGGGACGTGCAACCGGACCACCACGATCATCGAAGGTGGCTCTACCCTGAGATTGGTAGCCAAACGGGGGCACAATCTCTTCGCCGACAAGCAGGGAAACCTATGCACCTCGAAGTTCCACGGAGCTGTAGCGAGTCGAGAGCTCTACTTGCAGATTCAGCCTGCCGGGGAATTCTGCTTCAGGAGGGACATTGAGGACGCCACCCTGTTCCGTGACGTGTCTCGCGTGCTTCAGCGGGTCATCGACATGGTCCAAATCAATTGCGAGCATTGGGCTGCGATCGAAATCGGCAATGAACGCCATGCTGCCAAGGTAATCCCGCCCAAGCGCACGCCTTTCCAGATCGCCAGCCTGAAGGCCAAGGTGAAAGCCGACAGAACCGGCCAGATGGTGCCAATCATCACCAACAACAAATTTTCGCCGGAGACCGACAAGGGACAGAAACGACGCGTCAGCACGCGTTAACTTTGGCGCGGGGTTTCCCCGCACGGAGAACGCGCAGGCTGAAACCGCGTCCGTTATCGAACGGTTCGACGCGGGCTTCGACTTCAAGGACTGGATAGCGGACCGTGGCGAGGCCGTAACTCTTGTAGGTCTGTGCGAACAGCTCGGTCTCCACGATGCCGGTCCAGTCGGCGAGGCTCAGGAATTTCATGGGCTCCCCGGTGATTTGATGATGGGTGCGCTGCTCGACGACGAGGCCGCACGTGTTGACGGTCTGCCCGACGAATTGGGCGAGCCGATTCACAGGACAGTAAGTATCCCAACCTACATCTGGGAACAATTCAAGCGGATGTCCGCTGACCGCAAAGCCAAACACGTCGGTCTCCCATTGCAGCCGTTCGAGGCGTGTCGGTTCTTTCAGCGGGACGGTTGGCAGCTGCTCCAAGCCTGGCGGCGGGATGAGCCAGCCTTGGTTCGGCTCCGTTAATGCACCGAACCTTTTGAGTAGGTGTTGCGCCTGCCAGAATTGGCGTGTGCGTGTTTCGCCGAACTCGTCGAACGCGCCGACGCGGATCATCGCTTCCAGCTCTCCGCCAGACGGGCCAACGCGTCGACAGAAGTCGCTCATGGACTCGAACGGGCCGCGTGCCCGCGCCGCGAGAAGTAAGTCAGTAGTACGTGTGGTTAATCCATTCACCCTCGTCAGCGGCACTCGGATGCTCCGGCTGTGCGGCACGAATGCCGGTCCCGGCTCATTCACGGACGGCGAGAGCGACGTCAGCCCCAGGCGGTGACATTCGAGCACATAGACGAGCGGATGGTAGAACCCCTTGCCGTTCGTGAGCACGGCGGCCATGAACTCAGCAGGATAGTGATGCTTCAACCACGCTGCCTGATATGCTTCCACTCCGTAAGCTGTGGAGTGCGCCTTGTTGAAAGCGTAGCCGCTGAAGCCGGTCACGAGTCCCCAGACTTCGGCAATCTTTGCGGCGTCGTGCCCGCGCGCGCGCGCACAGGCAGCAAACTCGCGGCCGATTTCTTCGACAACAGCGCGCTTCTGCTTCACCAGCGCGCGGCGCAACACGTCCGCACGGCCGGGCGGCAGCCCGGCGAACGCCTCGCAGATTTGGAGGATGTGTTCTTCATACACCACCAGCCCGAAGGTGCTGCGCAAACACGGTTCCAGTGACGGATGAGGATACGTCACCGGTTCCAAGCCCTGATAACGGCGGGTGAATGAGAGCTTCTTCGATTCGTTTGCTGCGCCGGGACGGATGACGGAGACAATCGCAATCAGCCCATCAATTTCCCGCACATTCGTCATGCGGTTGAGAGTGGTCATGGCTGGCGACTCAATGTGATGGACCGCCCGCGCACCACCGCCGGCGATCATGTCCCACACTGCTGGGTCAGCCCACGGCTCCAATGACGCCAAGTCCACGGTGATGCCACGTCGCGCGAGCGATTCCCTCGCGTCGCGCATTACGGCGAGTCCGCCCTGCGCAAGGATGTCCATCTTCACAAGGCCGATATCCTCGACGGCATCCATGTCGTAATGCGTCGTGGGAAGACCCTTGTTTGAGATGAACGTCGGCGTGAGCTCGTGCATGGGCTGGCATGAGAGCACCACGCCGCAGGGATGCATTTTGGGATAACGCGGCACCCCGTCGAGAAACGCAGCCATTTCGACCGCGGTCTTATAGGGTTCTTCGTTGAGCGGCAGGTCGCGTGTTTCGGGATTGGCCCGCAGCAGATCGAGCAATTCAACCCCGCCCTCGGGGGCGGGTTCGTCGGGCACCCACCCGCCGCCAAAACCCCATGGGAAATGTTCGGTGAATTTCCGCACGTCGCGTTCAGCCACGCCCAGCACCTTGGCGACTTCTGCGAACGCGCTGCGCGCCTGGAACGTCGAGAAACCGCCAACCACGGCGCAATGCTCGCGGCCATACTTGTCGAAAATGATCTGCACGACGTCGTCTTTGCGGTCATGGGGAAAATCCACATCAATGTCCGGCAGTTTGTTGAGAGCCATTCGCTCCCGGTTGAGGAAACGTTTGAAGTAGAGGTCGAAGCGGATCGGACAAACGTCGGAGATGCCGAGGCAGTAACAGACCAACGAGTCCGCTGCCGAGCCACGCGTGATCCATTCGATGCCGCGCATACGGCACTCCTGCACGATGTCCCACACGACCAGGAAGTAGGCTTCGTACCCTACGGCCGCGATGATGTTCAATTCCTCCTCGACTTGCGGGGCAAATCGCGCAGCACGCTCGCGATAGCGGCGGCGAAGTCCATCCTGGACAAGCCTGTGCAGGAAGACGCGTGCGGTTGAACCGTCCGGCGGGCGAAAGTCGGGGAACTGCGGTTTGCCAAACGGAAACTGGAAACTGCACCGTTCCGCGATTTCGTGCGCGTGCCGCAGCCAGTCTGGATTTCCTTTGCACGCCGCGACCATCTCGGCGGACGTGCGGAAGTGAAACGGCCCTCCCCTTTGCTTTTCCGGATGTTTCTCGCGCAGAAGCGTCAGCGTGCGGATGCTTTGCACGATGTCGAATTTCTGCCGGTCGTCGGGCGTGGCGTAGTGGATGGCCGGGCACGCCACGGCCGGAAAATCGTCCGGTGTGTCGCGCGACGCTACCAGCCGGTAAAAGGAACAGGGAAACAAACCGGCCAACCCGGGGTCGGCGCTCACGGCAATAAGGCCGGCCGTCAGCCCTTCCAGTTCTTCGCGTCGAAATGGGCGGCGTTGCTGGTTCGCAACCGAGGCTTCATCGGTATCCGTTGCCGTGCGCTCGGCGTGACGGGAGAGGAGGCGGCAGAGATTGTGATAGCCGCGTGCGGATTCGATGTAGAGCAGGAGTGTTTTGTCGCCAACGCGCAGCTCCGTGCCCAAAACGGGCTTGATGCCTGCTGCTTGCGCAGCCTGCACGAACACGGCCGCGCCATGCAGATTGCCGGTGTCCGTCAGGGCCACGGCGGACAAATCATGCTGCCTGGCGAGTCCCACAATCGCGGCGGGTGAGAGAGTTGAGTCGAGGAATGAGTAATAACTGTGCGCTCGCAGAGGAAGGTAGCAGCCGACGGTGTGAGGCTCTGGCTTACGGCGGTAAGCAACGGGACGGGCATCTCCGTCAGTTTCCAGATCGAGTGCCCCGCGGGGAGGATGCCGGAGACGGAAATCGTGTCCGCGTAAAATCACCGACTGCCCGTGCGCCCGGCGCAGTTCATCGATTACCACGGCAAGACGCGCTCGCGCCTCCTGCCGTTGCCCGGAGGCTCCGAGAGGCAGTTCGCTCCGGAAACGGCCATCATAGACATTCGACAACTTGAGCGACACGAGCCGCAGGCTCACTCGACGTTTCCACGCCGCGCGCAGCATTGAGTGAAGTCGCCCATATACGTCCGTTTCAAGGTCGCTTGGTTCGGTTAGGCTCTCGCTCACCTGGTCTTCGGCCATGTCGTTGTAGCGGACTTTGACCGTGAGGGTGCGGACGCTGTGGCCCTCTTCGCGCACTTTGGCAAACAGGTGGTCTGACATGTGGCGCAAGGTGGCTTCGATATATTCCTCGTCCGTCAGGTCCTGGGTGAACGTCTCCTGCTGGCTGAATGATTTCTGAGGCTCGCGTGCGGGAATCAGCGGCCGTTGGTCAATGCCGTGAGCGAATTGGCGCAACTGCCGCGCCTGACTGCCGAGCAGCAACTCCAGCATCTCCAAGGGGGTGGCCGCGATGTGGCGAATCTTTGCGAGGCCAGCCGTGTCCAACCGGGCAGCGGTCTTCGGACCAACCCCTGGCAGCCACCGGTTCGGGAGCGGATGAAGGAACTGCACCTCGCCTCCGGCAGGCACTTGGAGGAACGCAGCCGGTTTGTTCAACTTCGACGCGATCTGGCTCACCAGCTTGTTGGCCCCCATGCCTTCACTCACCGAAATCTTTAGCGACTGCTGAATGGCGCGGCGAACCGTTTGGGCGATCTCAATGGGCGGCTTGCGGTGGTTCGCAGTCAGGTCGAAATATCCCTCGTCGATTGAGGTCTGCTCCACGTCCGGCGTAAAGTCGTAGCAGTAGCTGAACATCCAGTTGGAGAACTGCTCGTAACGCCCGAAATCGCCCGGAAGAACGATGAGCTTGGGACAGAGCTTGCGCGCCCGCGCCGTCGGCATGGGCGTGTAAACACCGAACTCTCGCGCTTCGTAAGAAGCGGATGCGATGATGCCGCGCCGCTCACCGCCGACCGCAACCGGTTTTCCTCGAAGCCGAGGATCGGCGGCTTGCTCGACCGATGCGAAAAACGCGTCGGCATCCAGATGCACGATGACCCGTAACATCATCTCTCATCGAAGCAATGGTTTCAAAGCATGCGAGAGCACCGCTTTGACGAAGGGACCGACACCGGGTTCCTCCGATGCGCGCGGTCCGGCGACGTTCAGCACAACGATGCCGTGTTGTTGGAGAAACGCATCGAGCTGTGTTGCGGCTTCATTGATGCCGATGGACGTCGTGAGATGGGCCAAAGGTTTACCGATCTCTTTTGCAAATTCGGCTGTCTCCTTGGTTCCTCCGGTCAGATCCCCGCTTTCGGAGAAAATCACCGTGCCACCGGAATCGCGGACGTTCCGGCGCGTGCGGATCGAATAATTTTCGCTGCCAGTTTCCTTGAGTTGAAACCCTTGTGGAATGGCTCCGTCTTCGGCCTTGCGCCCCTTCGGACACCAGCCACCGTGTGGCACACCGTTCTCCATTGCCCATTCCAAAGCCGTCCGATCCACCCCGGTCTGTCCGCCCGAAATGATCTTCAGCACCGGCTTCATTCCTTCGCCTTTCGAATGAGGGCCTTGAACACGCCCTGGATCATCAACTCCTCGGCCGGCATCAAGTCCGGGTATTTCGGGTTCTCCGCCTTTAGGAAGGGCCTGCCGTTCTTCCGCACGAACGTCTTGAGCGTGCTCTCACCATCAACCAGTGCCGCAACGATGTCGCCAGGGCGCGGTTCCGGGCCGTGCTCGAGCACCACTACGTCTCCATGGACGATGTGCCGCCCGATCATGGAGTCGCCGGATACCCGCAGCGCAAAAGTATTGCGGGTTGGCTTGAATCCCAGCGTCTCAATGTCCACCGAGACGCAAGCATCGGCCTCCTGTTCGCGGTGCTGGGGATAGCCGGCCGGGATGGATCCGAAGAGGGCGATATGCACGACCGGATTCTGCAAGGCCCGCAGGGGAGATATCACGTCCAGGCTTCGGCTTCTGCCGTCGGAAAGATTCAGCAGCCCTTTTCGGCGCAACGCCTGCACGTGTTTGGCGACCGCGCTAACGCTCGCGATTCCGAGGTTCTGGCCAATCTCGCGGAACGTTGGGGGCGGCTCGCCCGCGGACCGATGGCTTTCGATCATTCGGAGCACGGCGTGCTGGCGCTTGGTCGGTTCAAGATTCATAGGTGAACATCTGTTCACCTATAACTAGCCAGCTCGCGGGTGTCGAGTCAACGGGGAATTATTCACAACAGGCCCAAGGTGAATAGCCTTACCTGGGGGCGGATCTGTTGGTGCCACGGAATCAGGGCGGCGCTCCAGGTTCAAGCGGCAGCTCGAAACACTCAACCACGGCCCGCGGCCGCTGCATAATGCTTTCCTCGAACATCTCGGATCGGTAACGCGCGCCCAAGGCTGAAGCCGCTGTAGCGGGCTTGCTGGTGAATGGTTCGGCAAAGGCTGCTGGAGGCCAGCGGGAGAAATCAACGGAGCACAGATGATGGGGTCCCTTTTCGCTCCCGCGACAAGCCGATCGGGAAGCGCCCAGGATAGCTTAAGTACTTGAGGCATATTTCCTGGTCAATGTTAGTGCGCCTCCACCGCCTTCAGCCCGGCCTCACTCAGCAGGCCGGCAGCATGGAATCGCTTGGCCATGTCCCTCTGGCGGTCTCCAACCTTCGAATTCTTGCTCTCGTTTAATTTCAACGGCAGCAGCTCCAGGTTGGCGATCACGTTGTCCAACTCCGGCACCACTGCCCTGGGGATGATGTGGTCAACGCTCGCAATGTCTCCGGCGTAAGGCCCTTTCCGCACCGTAGGAGAACCGCCATGGCGCATTTTGGCGAGGCCTTCGGCGTCAAGGCAGCCCAACTTGGCGGCGATATCCAGGTTCCGGAGCAGGGCTGCCTTCGTGAGCGCCGCGGCTTCCTTGGTGTACCCTGCCTGAATTACTGCTTGCCCGGCCACCTTGTCCGTTTTTTCCCCTGCCGCCTTTGCCTCTGCCAACCAATACACGCATTTTTGAATGCGGGGATTGGCCCCTCGCGACTTGAGCGTGGCCAGCTTTGCCGGATCGATCAGCGATGCAATGTTGGCCGCGTAATCCTGGGCATGAACTGCAAGCGCAAACAGGAGCAGGGCGAGGCAGCAAAGAAACCGTTTCATGTGGGGCAGAAAAGCAGGTTACGACTCTGGCTTCAAGCTCGCTTCACATTCGGCTTGGACCGTGGCCCCTCTAATCGTAGCCTCCAGCGTTAGAATGCAGGCATTTGATGAAACAGCACCTGGCCCCGTGTCAGAGGCCTTCAAGAAGCTGCTCACGGAAAAGCACCTCTGCCAATACGTCGAGGTGGATACCCTGCCGGACGATTTCAAAAACCGTTTCCCCTCCCTCTACGGCATTTGCTGGAAGCTGAGCGCCGCGATGCACGAGGCTATGGCGGTCGAAGCCCTGTTCGAGGATTCCTGTGCCCAGATCATCGCCCATTTCGACGCTCGGAGGGTATTCAAACTGTGAGTCGCCTAAAACCGTTGCAGCCACCAGACGCCCACCACCTCCAGGCGGCTCAGGGCTGGCTGGAATTGGGAAACTGGCAGGAGGCCAATGCGGAACTGGAGAACATCACCCCAGAGCTCCGCGTCCATCCCGACGTGCTCCGGATACGCTGGCACGTTTACGCCTCGGCAAAACACTGGCATCTGGCAGTCGAGGTGACCAAGGCGCTGACCACAATGCTTCCAAACGACGCCGAGTCGTGGTTAGGATTGGCCTGCAGCGAATGCCAGCTGGGACGCCTGGGAGAGGCAAAACGCTGCCTGGAAAAAGCCCTCGACCTGGACGCCCGACTGCGGCTCCTCGCGCTTGAAGCCCCGGACCTGGAGCCGCTTTGGAGGAACATCGGGAAGGTTTAGGCCACAATAGTTGCACTTCATAAAGCTGCGTTCGGCTCGCCCGCAGAGGCAACAGCCCACAAATACTGCCACCTTCCTTCGGGAATATGTAAACTCTAAGAGACCCCCCGGAGAGCCGGAAAGTCACGCTCCAGCCCGTCGTTTCAGCCGGGCTGCAGCATTGCCCCGATAGTAGCCAAAGCGTTTCCCTCGAGGCGATTGTTGACGAAAATAAAAGTCCTTCGCTTCGGGCCGGCCGCCTTTCCTTCGGCGATTAAGACCCGGCCTGCTGCCCGGACCTCCGGGTTTTCTTCTTTGATGCTATCGTAAGGCTCGAACGCCTTCACCGCCTGCTCGTATTTGCGACCCGGCTTGAGCAGAAACCGGGCGGCGATCAGGTCGGGATTCGTCCGGCTGCCCGGCAAAGCCATCTGCTCGCTGACCGGAGGCATCGCCTCCCACGAGTTGAAGACTTGCGTGACCTGGTGCCGGGCGAGGCACTCAAAATATTCCGGCTTGAGCCAGTTGCGGTTGCGCGTCTCCACCCCGTACGGCCAGCCTTTCGGGAGCTGCCCCAGGAACTTGTCCAGGTCCGCGATAAAGTCCCGTCCATGCTCGTACTCGGCCGGCCAAAACCGGGAAAACTCGAACATCAGCAAGCCGATGGCGGAGCGGACCGATTCGCAGGGCTTCAGGAACGCCTTTGCAAACAGGTCGGCGTTGAGGAAGTTCTCGTTGGGCTTCCCGGCCTGCTGTCCGAAACGATTCAGGTTGGGAAACTTCTTAAGCGTGATGGCGTCAGTAACCTTCAGGCCGAACCGGAAATCATCGGGCGTCTGCTTGACCATGCCTTCCAGGTACTGTTGGCTGGGAAAAGTGTAATACGCCGCGTCCACGCAGACGGTTTTGAGGACCTCGGCGTATTCGGCCAGGCAGTCCCGCTTGAATCTGGTTTCGGCGAATTCGCCTCGGTACTCGTAACGGCCCCGGTCGTAGAGCATCCCGCACCAGCCCGGATATTTCCATGACGATGTGCCCATGAAAACGCCCTGGGCGGCAAGTTCCGCTGCCTGCTGCTTCAATTGTTCACGGTTGAACGCCATGGGTAATTATTAACCGCAGGGTGAGCTCGGGTAAACTCGACAGTCAAAATGAGAGAAACACCGTTGGAGGGGATTGGACGGCGTCAGTTCGCTGAAGGGCTTTGGAGGGTCCTGTTCCGGAGCGGCGATCCAAAGCCAAGGACATCCTGATCGCGCAGGAGAGAAAGGGCGAACTGGGACCGGACTCGGCTAGGCCCGCGGAAGCTGGCCCAACTTCGGGGTTTGATATTCGGACTGTCTGGGAGCAGTCGTTGAGACACTTTTTCAAATAAGGGCCTTAAAATGGGATAGCGGAATCACGCCCGGAACCGATGCACAAGTTGTATGGCTGACAAACTCGCCAAACATAAGAGCGATATGCGAGCGCTCTACATCCACACCTGGTCGACGCAGGCTCAATTGGGCGACGAACCGGCGTGGGTCAACCCTTTCTACGCCCAGGTATTTGGCATCTACACGATCGGGGAGTTGAACACCCAACCGACGGCACTCGTGGCAGCCTCGGAGCAGAAACTGGAATTGCCCGGAGTCAATCTTGTTTGCTGCCCGAACGAGGCCGAAATGCTGAAGCAATTCTGGACGCTCTGCAAGTCAGGGCCGCCGGAAACCCTCGCAACCTACAACGGACGCAAATACACGATCCCGTGCCTCTACTGGCGCAGCGCCCTGCACGGAGTCGAAATCGCCAACACGGATTTGCTGCACGACCGTTACCAGCCGGGTCCGCACGTGGACCTGGCCGACGTGCTGACGTATCACGGGCTTCT
>CAIQQM010000310.1 GCA_903873945.1 uncultured Verrucomicrobiota bacterium | reverse complement strand
GGCCCGCATGATGATGCCGCTGTAGAAGTCAACGTTCGGATAAAGCTTTCGCTCGACAAAATAGGGATCGCGCAAAGCCGCTTCTTCGAGGTGCTTGGCAATATCGAGCAGGGGATCGGATTTGTGCAGCTTGGCCAGAACATCGTCGCAGGCTTTCTTGATAATCTGGGCGCGAGGATCGTAATGTTTGTAAATGCGGTGGCCAAACCCCATCAGTCGTTTGCCGCTGTTCTTGTCCTTGGCCGCGGCGATGAACTTCGAGCCATTGTCTCCGGACTTGTGGATTTCCTCCAGCATTTCGAGCACCGCTTGGTTGGCACCGCCATGCAGCGGTCCCCACAAGGCGCAAACACCCGCGGCGGCACTGGCGAAAAGATTCGCGCGGCTGGAAGCCACCATCCGTACCGTTGCGGTGGAGCAGTTCTGTTCGTGGTCTGCGTGCAGCAGAAAAATCAAATCAAGCGCTTTGACCGCCTCCGGTTTCAGCTCGACGTCCTGAAACGGCAGGGAAAACATCATGTGGAGAAAGTTGGCCGTATATTTCAGATCGGGCTTCGGATAGATGCTGGGCAGCCCGCGGGACTTGCGATATGCGAACGCGGCAATGGTTCGCACCTGGGAAAGAAGCCGCGCCGCCGCGGTTTCGAAATGGTCACGGGTTTCGTAATTGAGGAGTTCGGGGTAGAAACAACTGGAGGCGTTAATCATCGAGGAGAGAATAGCCATCGGGTGCGCATGGGCCGGGAAACCCTCGAAATGGTGTTTCATGGCCTCATTCAGCAGCTCGTTTTCCGTGAGCAAATCCGAGAAGCGGCGCAGCTCGGCACTGTTCGGCAGCCAGCCCATGATGATCAGATGGGCGACTTCGATGAACGTGGATTTCTCGGCAAGCTCTTCGATGGGGATGCCGCGGTAACGCAGGATGCCTTTCTCGCCGTCAATGAATGTTATCTTGCTGAGGCACGAACCCGTGTTGCCGTAGCCGTCGTCCAGGGTGATATACCCGGTCTCGTTTCGCAGCGACGAGATGTCAATCGCACGCTCTTTCTCAGTCCCCTCAAGCACGGGGAGTTTGCAGGTTTTCCCATCCAATATTAGCTCAGCGATTTTTTCCATAAGCGTTTTTGTTCAGATATGCACGGGAGCAAAAACTATTGGATTCAAAAATCGGAAGCAACCCCAAAGGAGATCCACAACTCGACGCGCTCCGCTTCCGCCGGACCGGCCGTCGTGATCGCGGTCTCGGAATGGCGGCAAGCCCGCTTGGCCGGCCGTGAAGGCCTCTCTTTGCTTGTGTTGCAGGGGCCAGGCATGCAGATTTCGCGGGCATGAGATCCCGAATCATATCAATCCTAGCGGCGATGCTCGTGCTGCTGTGCGGCCGCATGGGGGCGTCGGCTGTGTGGCATTCTGAGCTGCAGGCTTGGGTTGCGGGAAAGCAGTACTCCCTGCTGGTGGATTGGGCGAGAGACAATGACTTCACAATCTGGTGGCTGAAAAAGGATCAGGCTCTCCAGCTAAACAATCATTCTTCCAAAATCCTGCTTACCGTGGATTCCTGCGACGCGGAAGTGAACGGTGTCCAAGTCAGGCTCCTTTTTCCGGTCCTGAATCGCGGCGGGGTGGTTTTTCTGGCGCAACTTGACCTGGACACCACCTTGCAGCCGATCCTTTCTCCGCCGGGAAACCGGCCCGGGGCAACGATCAAGTCCATTTGCCTCGACCCGGGACATGGGGGCAAGGATCCCGGTTATCAGGTGGGCTCGTACGTGGAAAAGCGGTACACCTTGTTATTGGCGCAGGAACTGCGTCAGCAACTCACCCGTGCTGGCTTCAAAGTTATGCTCACGCGCACACGGGACACACTCGTCGAATTGTCCGAGCGGGCGGTCCTGGCCGAAAAACGAAACGCCGATTTGTTCATCAGTCTGCATTTCAATGCGTCTCCCTCATCTGCCAACTCGGTCCAGGGGAGTGAAGTCTATTGCCTGACGCCTGCGGGCGCGCCCTCGACCAACGCAGAAGGGCAGGGCGCTGGCGCTGGCTCGTTTCTGGGAAATCGCAACAACGAGAAGAATATTTTCCTGGCTTACGAGCTGCAGAAATCTCTCACGCAAAATCTTGGCGTGGAAGACCGCGGGGTTCATCGGGCGCGCTTCGTGGTTTTGCGTGATGCGGTCATGCCGGCAGTGCTTATCGAGGGCGGCTTTATGTCGCACCCGACCGAGGGCAGAAAAATTCTCGATCCGGAATACCGCCGTCAAATGGCCCGGGCAATCGTTAATGGCATATTGAACTACAAGCGCGTGGTGGAACCGTCGGCCAAGGTTCCAGCCCATTAGAGCCTCCAATGCCTTCATGGGAGGCTCTTGGAATCTTTAGGCTTTCACCCCCGAAACCGGAACTCTACTTTTGTGGCGTGAGCATCGTTAGCAGGAGCGGGGACAAGGGCACGACGGCATTGATGTACAAACGGCGGGTGTCGAAGACCCATCCGCGTATCGAGGCCTATGGCGCGGTGGACGAGCTCAATGCTGCGATTGGATTGGCCCGCGCCACGGCTGAAGAAGCTCCCATCCGCGACCATTTGCTGGCGATTCAGAAGGAGTTGATAACGCTAATGGGTGAATTGGCGATCATACCGGAGGACATGCCGCGTTTTATTCAGGACGGTTATACGCCGGCGGCCCCGGAGATGACGGCGAGACTCGAGAAACTCGTGAATGAGTTTGAAGTGCAATCTCCGGCTTCTCAAGGCTGGGCAACGCCCGGCGTTAATCTGGCTGCGGCAGCTTTGGAGGTTGCCCGCACCGTCTGCCGCCGCGCCGAAAGGCGCGTCTGCGCTCTGCACGAGACCGGGCAGCTTCCTAATGGAGAAGTTATCGTCTACCTAAACCGGCTGTCGGATTTGCTCTGGCTCTTCGCAAGACAGGCCGAAAACAAACTGTGACCCTGGCTCGGGCTGGTCCAAACCGGAGTCGAAACACGGACGGGATTACGTCCTGGGCGCTTCGTAAACGAGGAATAGTTCGGTACCGATGCCTCTCATCGCTTTGAGGACGAGGGGGAAGGCCGCCGCCAGCTTCGCAACCCCGGTTCCTTCTGCGATTGTCGGGGCCTCGCGCCCGCCAAACATCAAAGGACAAATCGTCAGGTGGAGTTCATTCACAATTCCTGCGCGGAATAGAGCGTCATTGAGTTCGCCACCCCCTTCGCATAGCAGGCGTTTAATCCCCCGCGCTTTATAAAGCCAGCGTAGCGCTCTTCGAAAATCAATCTCTTTCGCGCCGCAAACCTTGACCTCTTCGGCGACCGCGCGTAGCGCCCTGAGCCGCCGTTTGCCAGCCCGTCGGGTCGTGAGAACGATAATCGGGGAAAACCGGTGCTTAAACACTTCCGCATCGGGGCTAACTGTGGCCGAACGGCTGACGATGATCCGGAGGTTGAATTCAGCAAGGCCGCGCTTTTTTCGCAGCCGGCGGTACCTAGCAGGGCCGGGACCGAGGTTGACGCGGTTCAAATCCACCGTGCGCGCGCCGGCCATCACCGCATCCGCTTTGGCTCGCAACGCCAGTAGTTGCGCCCGGTCCTGTCGACTCCCAAACGAGGAGATGGCGCGATTGGTGGTCGTGATTTTTCCGTCCGCGGTCATCGCCATGTTGATCATGACGTAAGGGAGTTTTTGTTTTGGGACTTTTGGCATCGGTTTCAAATCCTGTTTATGAGCGCGCGGAAATCTTGCCTCAAGATTGAAAACGGCGCACTAAAAACTCACAGGATGAGCATGGCATCTCCATAACTGAAAAAACGGTAGCGTTCACGAATGGCCTCGGCGTAGGCTGACAACATTAACTCGCGTCCGCGGGTGTCTTTTGGCGCCGCAAATGCGCTGACTAGCATCAACAGTGTCGAGCACGGAAGGTGAAAGTTCGTCAGGAGCGCATCGGCAATTTTGAAATCATACGGGGGAAAGATGAAAATGCGCGTGCTGCCGCTGCCGGCCACAAGCCGGCCCTCATTCAGCGCGGCCACGCTTTCGAGCACTCGCACTGTGGTAGTGCCGACAGCCAGAACGCGCCGGCTGTCGCGTTTGGCCCGGTTAATGGCGTGGACGGTTTCTTCGCTTAGCTCATACCGTTCCTCATGCATTTGGTGAGCTGCGATGGTTTTTGTCTTTACTGGCGCGAAAGTCCCCAAACCAACGTGCAGGGTCAGGAAACAGATCTCGGCTCCTTTGCGGCAGATTTCTTCCATCAGTGATTCGGTGAAATGCAAGCCGGCGGTTGGTGCCGCCACGGAACCAGTCGTTTGCGCGAAGACTGTTTGGTAGCGCTCACGATCCTGTTCCAGCGGGCGATTGTTCGGGCGGTTGATGTAGGGCGGCAATGGAACTTCCCCCAGGTGGTCGAGCGAGTTTGCAATGTTCGGTGTGCCGCCAAACTGCAACCGGCGATGGCCTTCCTCGTTTATTCCAACTACGATGGCGTGAACGGCGCTTCTCCGAGGATGGAAGTCCTGGAAAATAATTTGCGTTCCGACTCGCGCGCGTTTGCCGGGGCGCAGCATTGCCCACCAGTCGTTGATCGTGTTTTCCTGGACCAGGAGAACTTCAAATTGTCCGCCGGTTTTGGAATTCGCGCCGCGCAGGCGCGCCGGCACTACGCGCGAGTTGTTGAGAACCAAAACATCGCCCGGTTTCAGGTATTCGAGCAGATCGTGAAATCCTCTGTGCGCGATTTGTTCTGAATCACGGCGAAACACCAGCAGCCGGGACTGGTCACGTACAGGCGCGGGAGCCTGGGCAATTAGCTCAGGCGGCAATGCAAAATCGAATTCTCCGGTCCGCATTTTTCAGAAGCATCGTCACAACGTCCGAACGTTACAAGATTTCAAATCCCGGTCTCGGGTTTTACCTTGTCGTGCTGGCGCAGGTTATGGAGACGCTGAAGGCGCAGAATGCGGAGAACTGGCTGGCTGTGTGCAAGGAGTTGGTTGACATGATTTGGGAGGAGGTTGTGCAATAATCTCCGCAACTATCTAAGTAGTTGCAATCACCCCTGATTGAAATGATAGGAATTTGCTTTTTGGCGCTGCTCGACATGTAAGCTGCGCGGGTGAATGACCTGCAAAGGTGGCAACGCACACACGGAGCACAACTACTACGACAGCGGAAACGAAGTTTACACAGACAGCCCGCAACCAGTACGGGGCGTCGAACCCCATGAGGGTCTCCGGGTAACGTCAACAACCAAGCTCTGACAATGGTTCAAGAGGTTGAAACTGACAAATATGTGGAGCACCTCACCAATGACGCCAAATGCTATGCGCCACGGCAGTTCCCGCCTAGCCTGAGAAATGATCGGCCCTAGGCGTACCCGCCCAGAATCCCCAATGCTGGCGACCTCGCAATGAGGTTCATAGATATCGAGAGAACTTAGGAGCACAGGCGCAACGTCCAGTGGCTGTGAATAACTTTTTAATAATTTATGAAAATATTGTTGACATAAAGTGGGGGAAAGTGGTTAAAAGTGGGGTGCAGTGGGGCAAAAGAGCAGCACTGGCCCTCCTGTGAATAAGAATGGAACCGAGCGGAACATTTGAGCCGACATATTACAACTCGCTCTATCGGCATGGAGTGGACGAGAAGCGGCGTGTACAGGTGCCGGCAAAATGGCGCCCGACAAAGTCTGGGGTTGAGTTCACATTGGTTCTTTGGCCTAAGCACAAGGATGGGCCATGTCTCCGCGCCCTGCCGCCCGTACAGACGGCCAAATTGATGAAAGATATCGATGCGATGCCCAATAGCGATCCGAACAAGGTGGTTCTGAAGCGCTTCATTGGCAGCGAATCGATTCAAGTTGCCCTCGACAAATCAGGTCGTATCTGCCTGCCGGAAAAGATGGCCAGGGATGCCGGGATCACCAACGAAGCTGTGCTGGTGGGGTTGCTCGACCGGTTTGAGATTTGGAATCCGGATCGTTACGAAAAAATCAAGACCTCCGATGCGATTATGGCGCAGGAGGCATTCAAACTCATGGAATGATTTATGAGCCTTGTGCGATTGCTTTCTTCGGGAAGAAGCTTGATCGGCTTCAAGGATGAAGCGGGCCGTTACCAGATGACCAACCAAAGATTGTTGCCAAAGTTTGGCTCGGTGAAAAACCCGTTTCGGGCTGGCTGCCCGCCCGGCCAAATGCGGCTAACCATACCTTCGGTATCTGAAAACCGCGCTGTTCCGGCGGTGAGTCAGGTGGCTTCTGTTGAGATGCCGCAGTCTCAGGCCGCAGTGAAGTTTGCCGAATCGAAACGGCATATTTATCTCGGCCATGTCTGGAGGAAACTCTGCGGCTGGTCGGGTCGGTTGCAGAAGGGGTGGGGTCGGCTATTGCCGCGCCAGGAAAAAAACGCGGCGCGAGTCGCGCTCCCGCAGTTGGTCAAGCCTCCCATCCAGAGCGAGCTGTCCCTGGAGAGGGTGAGAGTGCTCAGGAACGATTTGAGTGATGTGGATCTGGAAGTTGTCCCTGTCAAACTTTCGGTCCAGTCCCCGAACGCCGTGCCGGTTTTGCATCCGGTTGGGAAAACCGAATCGTCCGGGCTCGCTTGGGGCCGAGCGACAATGCGCTTTTTCAGGCTCGGCAAGGCCTGAATATCCATGGAACGTGCCGGAATTTACTCACAAACCGGTGATGGTGGCCGAGGTGCTGGACGCGTTAAGGCCCAGGCCTGGTGGGTGTTACGTGGACGGGACTATCGGTGGGGCTGGACACGCGGCAGCCATTTTGGCCGCGAGTTCGCCGACTGGGTGGTTGTTTGGATGCGATCGCGATGGCGCCGCGGTTGAGGCGGCGCAGCGGCGGCTGGCGAAATACGCCGGGCGATTTGAGATCAGGCGCGGGAATTTCGCGGAGTTGTCCGAGTGGGTCGCCGCCGGCAGTTGCGACGGGGTATTGCTGGATTTGGGTGTGAGCTCGGCGCAACTAGACACCGCCGGACGCGGGTTCAGTTTTCAGCAGGCGGGGCCGCTGGATATGCGAATGGATGTGCGCCAGCCGATGACGGCGGCAGAACTGGTGAATACGGCGAGCGCGGAAGAGCTGAGTAGAATTTTTTGGGAACTGGGCGGCGAGAAGGATGCCCGGAAATTTGCGAGGGCGCTGGTGCGGGAACGCGAACACCATCGCTTTGAGACGACGCAGGAGTTGGCAGAGCTGGTTGGGCGGTTGGCGCCGCGTTACGGCAGGAAAACCCATCCGGCAACGAAGGTTTTTCAGGCGCTGCGGATTGTGGTGAATGACGAAATTGGTTCTTTGCAATCAGGCTTGGCGGGGGCGCTCAGAATTCTGAAGACCGGCGGACGGCTGGCGGTGATTACCTTCCATTCGCTGGAAGTTCAAATCCTGAAGGAATTCCGGCGCACGCGAGCGCGGGATTACGCATTCACGGGAGAGGTGGATGTTCCGGAATTGCGTGAACCGCGTTCGCCTGAACTTAGATTGCCGGTGCGCAAAGGGTGCAAGCCGAACGAGTCCGAAGTTGCGGAAAATCCACGCAGCCGCAGCGCGCAGCTGTGGATAATGGAAAAGGTTTAATATGGCGCGAAATCGAAAATATCAATCGGCGGCAATTCGCTTTGGCCTCGCCCTCAAGGCCTCGTTGCTGTGTCTGTTGATCGGCGGCTCCGGTATCGGTTATGTGTGGCAAAAAGACCAGATTTCCAGGCTCGGCCAGCAAATCAAGAGGCGGGAGCTACGCTTGGCGGAGCTGGGTGACCAGAATGAAAAACTGAAAAAGCAACTCGCCAGCATGCGCTCGCCGGGTTTTCTCGAAATGCGAATCAAAACATTGAACCTCGGGCTTGTCCGGCCGCAGCCGTCGCAGGTGTGGTGGCTGCCTGAACCTCAGCGCGAAATGCTGAAACCGGACGCCGAACGGCAATACGCCGTCCAGGAGCGCGGCATGCTGGGTATGCCCTGAAAAGATTTTGCCGCCGCCTGTGACGCCATCGGTAGTGAGGAACCGATCGCCGCGGGCGGCTGGCAAGTTGGTTTGGCCGAAACATAAAGAACGGGATCATAAACAATTTGCCCCCGTCCGCGACGCATCCGGAGGAGGAACCGATCGCCGCGGGCGGGCGGTAAATTTTTGGCGCAATTGATCGGTATTGGGCGCAATTAGGGCCCGTAGAAACAAGCAGTGACGAAACGGAACGAATAGAGGTTTGTAGGGACAAGTAAAACACATAGGGGCACAGAGGGACGCCTAGGGACATGTACGGACGGGTAGGCGTGAGCAGGACAGACTCAGATGTAAAATGGCAAGACAACTGCAAATTCGGAGATTGATCTGCTTGGCACTATTACTGGTGCTGGCCTTTGCGGGGCTGGGCTACCGGCTGGTGGATTTGCAGGTGCTACGGCACGAGGAATTGAGCACGATTGCGCAGCATAACACGCAACATGAATTCCTGCTGGAACCCCGGCGGGGCGACATCCTGGACGCCAAGGGCAATCTGCTCGCGTCGAGCGTGATGGTGAAAACGGTATGTGCGGATCCGATGCTGATTGGCAATCATCAGGCGGAGGTGGCACGGGCGGCAGCGCCTTTGCTGCAGATGAGCGAAAGTGAGCTGCTCAAGCGCCTGGTTCCGCATCTGCGGCAGAATGAGAAGGGGGAAACGGTCACAAACCGTTATGTTGTGCTCAAGCATAAGGTGCCAGTCGAGACTTGGCAAAAGATCCAGGCCACGATGGGAAATATCTCATTTGGGTTGGACGAGAAGAAGCTGACGAAGGCGGAGCGCGCTTTTTATCACGACTTGCGGCAGAAGGCGGTTTTCTCGCGGGACGATCAGTTGCGGGCATATCCGAACCAGACGTTGGGGGCGCATGTTTTGGGCTATGCGAGTGCCGAGGAGCGGGAGGTGAATGACATGCCGGTGACGGAGATTTCGGGAAAAGACGGCATTGAGCTGACTTTCAACTCCAAACTGGCAGGTGTCCGGGGGTGGCGGGTGACGGAAACGGACCGCCAGCGACGGGAGTTGGTGCCGTTGCGGGATCAGGACGTAGAGCCGCGGGACGGTCTGAACGTAGTGCTAACCATTGATTCTGTGATTCAGCACATGGTCGAGGCGGCGCTGGTGGAGGCGATGGAAAAGCACACGCCGATTAGCATTTCAGGGATCGTGGTTCGTCCGCGCACTGGGGAGATTCTGGCGATGGCCACATTGCCGAATTATGACCCGAATAATCCCGGCGCGGCGCCGGTCGAAGCGCGTCGGAACCGGGCGATTAGCGACGTGGCCGAGCCGGGATCGACCTTCAAGATTGTGGTGGTTTCGGGGGCACTGAACGACCAAGTGGTGCGGCTGAATGACGCTTTCGATTGCGAGCGCGGGGTTTTCCATTATGCGGGCCGGACGCTGCATGACCATGAACCCTACGGGGTGCTTTCAGTAGAGAACATCATCACGAAGTCGTCAAACATCGGGGCGGCGAAGATAGGGATCAAGATGGGGGAAAATCGGCTGTACGATTACATCCGGAGCTATGGATTCGGAGCCCGAACCGGGATACCGTTGCAGGGCGAGGTATTGGGCATCGTGCATCCGGTGGAGAAATGGAGCAAAGTTTCCATAGCCCAGATACCGATGGGCCAGGGGATTTCAGTCACGCGGTTGCAAATGGTAATGGCGATGTGCGCCATAGCGAATCGCGGAGTGTTGATGCGACCGATGCTGGTGGATCGATTGGAGGATCAGGAACACCACGTGGTGGCGAAGTATTATCCGCAGCGGGTGCGGCAGGTCATCAGCGAGCCGGCGTCGAAGCTAATAGTGGAGGCGTTGAAGACGGTGGTGACGCCCGAAGGGACGGCGGCGAGCGCAGCGTTGGACCATTACATGGCCGCGGGCAAGACGGGTACAGCGCAGAAGGTTGAGGATGGCGTTTATGTGCGCAAGTATTTCTCCTCGTTCGTCGGTTTTTTTCCAGCGGACAATCCTGAGCTTTGCATTTCGGTGATGATGGATGAGCCCAAGCAGGGTTATTACGGGGGACAGGCTGCAGCGCCAGTGTTCAAAGAGATTGCAGAGCAGGCAGCCAGCTACCTGAATATCCGGCCGGACAGCGACCAGGGGCCAACTCTCGCAGAGAAGAATGCAACGTCACTAAACGCGCGCGCGGTGAAGGCGCTGGCAGCACGTCAATGATGACACCAATAACAACGAAAGGTTAACATGAGTTTACTGTCGCTCATATCGCACCACCTGTTCGTAGCGGCCCTCAGGAACGAGGGCAGCGCGAGAGCAGAATCCGCGCAGGACGAAACGCCGGAACCGGAGGTGGCTAGGGCGGGCAGAACTTGAAATTTGCCGCCCGAGCGCCAGCAGAAGAAGTTGTGAGCATCAGTATGGAATCGCGTCCGTTGAAATTTATCGCCGCAGCCTGCGGCGGCGAGCAGAGAAGCGGCTTACCTGGAACCCTAGTGGGTCGGGTGTGTACAGATTCGCGTCAAGCGCGGGCGGGGGACCTGTTCATCGCGTTGCGAGGGGAACGCTTTGACGGGCACGATTATATCGAAGCCGTGCTCAAGCAGGGCGCAACCGCAATAGTGGTAGAGCGCGACAAGGCGCCGGCAAAACCGAATGGCTGCGCGGTTATCACCGTGAAGGACACACGGAAGGCCTTGGGCCGGCTGGCGGGAGAGTATCGGAAGGATTTCGGGCTGCCGGTGGCGGCAGTGGGCGGTTCAAACGGAAAGACGACGACGAAAGAACTGGTGGCCTCAGTATTGAGACAAAAACTTACGACGCTCTGGAGCGAAGCCAGTTTCAACAATGACATCGGGGTGCCGTTGACATTGTTGAGGCTGGAGAAATCACAGGAGGCGGCGGTGGTGGAAGCGGGAACGAATCATCCGGGGGAGCTGGCACCACTGATCAGCATGATACAGCCGACCTATGGCGTGATTACGAACATTGGCCGGGAGCATCTGGAGCATTTCGGGAACCTGGCGGGCGTGGCTGAGGAAGAGGGGTGGCTGGCGGAGTTGCTGCCGGCGAAGGGCAAGCTGTTTGTGAACGGGGACGACGAGTGGAGTGGCGAGATTGCAAAGCGCACGCGTGCGACGGTGGTGCGGGCCGGATACGCGGAGGGAAACGACTGGCGGGTGAGCGGGCTCAGAACGGACAAACAGGGGAGCGCTTTCCGGGTGGAAGGGCCGAGCATGGATTTTACCGGCCAATACCGGCTGAATTTGTTGGGGCGCCACCAAGCAGTGAGCGCGCTCTTCGCGATTGCCCTGGGTGAGGAAATGGGCCTAAGCCGGGCGGAGATTGAGCGGGGGCTTGAGGAATGCCAGACACCTAGGATGCGGTTGCAACTGTATGAAGTGAACGACATGCGGATATTGGACGATACGTATAATGCGAACGCGGACTCAATGGCGGCGGCGCTGCAAACGCTGATGGGATTGCCGTGTAAGGGACGGCGGGTGGCGGTACTGGGCGACATGGCGGAACTGGGCCGGGAGAGCGAAGCGGCGCACGAAGAGGTCGGACGACGCGCGGCGGAATTGGGCGTCGGCCAGTTATTCACGATCGGCAAGATGGCAGCAGTGATGGCCCGGGGAGCGCGCAATGCGGGGCTGAACCGGGTATTCGAATTTGCAGATGTGGAGACGGCGGCGGGAGCCGTGAAAGGATTTTTGAAGAGCGGGGATGCGGTGCTGTTGAAGGCGTCGCGAGCGACGCGGCTGGAAAGGGTAACAGAGGTGCTGCGCGGGGGAGAGGGTGCCAGGAAGAGTTAAATGTTTTATTATCTAAGTCAACTGTTGCTGGGATTGTCGGCGGGAACGGCATGGGCGGAGCGGCTTTCGCCGCTGCGGCTGTTTCGTTACATCACTTTCCGGAGCGCTGGGGCGGCAGTGACGGCGCTAGTGTTGAGCTGGTGGCTTGGGCCGCGAGTCATTACGCGGCTGAAGCAATTGAAATTCGGCCAGGACTATGAGGACAAGGCGGAAACTGGCGGGGGAATGGCGGCGCGGCTGCTGAGCAAGAAAGGAACGCCGACGATGGGGGGCATGCTGATTTTCACGGCGCTGAATTTGACAACACTGTTGTGGGCGCAGTGGAGTCCGCTGATATTGCTGACACTGCTCTCAGTGGTGGTGCTGACGGGGCTCGGTTTTTATGACGACTATACGAAAATTCTTCAGCAAAGCGGGGATGGGACCAAATCGTATGTGAAGTTTTGGGTGCAAGGGGCGCTGGCGCTCTTTATCGGGATATACCTATGGATGATGCCATCGACGAGCAAATTGATTACGCAGATTATGGTGCCGTTTTACAAGCATCCGGTAATGACCGGCGCGGGGTTCGTGGGGCTGGCGCTGACTGTGCTGACGATCGTGGGTAGTTCGAATGCGGTGAACCTGACAGATGGTTTGGACGGTCTGGCTGTTGGCTGTACACTGATCGTGTCGTTTGTATTCGTAGTGTTGACGTACTTGGCCGGTAACGCAAAAGCGGCTGCCTATTTGCAAATACCGTATGTGGCCGGGGCGGGCGAACTAACAGTGTTCTGCGCGGCGATGATCGGAGCCGGGCTGGGGTTTCTCTGGTTCAACTGCCATCCGGCGGAGGTCTTCATGGGAGACACCGGTTCATTGGCGCTGGGGGGTGCGCTGGGCATTGTCGCGGTCCTGATTCATCAACCTTTGGTGCTGGTAATCGCTGGGGGCGTGTTTGTGATGGAGGCAGTTTCGGTGATCCTGCAGACGGGGTGGTACCGTTTCACCAAACAACGTTACGGCGCAGGGCGGCGGATATTCCTGATGGCGCCGATCCACCATCATTTTGAAAAGAAGGGGTGGTACGAGTCGCAGGTCGTAATGCGGTTTTACATTTTATGCGTTTTATGCGCTGTGGTGGCGCTGAGCACATTGAAGATTCGGTAGTGCAAAATGTTTGAACTCGAGAAAAAGGATGTGCTGGTGATTGGGCTTTTGCGCCGTTGCGGCGCCAGAGTGACGGGGGTGGACAAGGGTTTCGAATATCACGACATCGACCCGGCGCTCTCAGAGCGCGTGAAGCGGGCGTTTCTAATTGGTGAGGCGAGGAAAAAAATTTGCGCTGCGTGGAGTCTTTTTACTCCTTGCACGGTTTCCAATTCGCTGCTAGAAGCAGTCACTGAAGCGGCAGAAAATGAGACTTCAGGCGATGTAATTTTATTTTCACCGGCTTGTTCGAGCTTTGACCAGTTTCGAAATTATCAGCAGTGCGGTGAGGAGTTTTGCGAAGTGGTGAAATCAATAGGTAGGGGTGTTCGTGGTGGAGCCCCCAACAGGAACGGCAAAAACGCGATTACGGAAAGAGAAGATGAAGATTTGGCAGAAAGAATTTAAGAATTTGTTCCCGGTTTTTTTGAGGAAAAACCCGGGGCAAAAATAACCAAGAATAACCAAACCTCAATAAACAAATGCCTAGCGCCCACTAAAATGAACAATCAAAGTCCACTTATTCCACAGGGTTCCTTACTGGAGCAAAAAAACAAAGGCCGTGCCCGGGTGAAGATCGCGGTCTTTTTCGTCTTGGCTATTCACGGCATCGGCTTGCTCGCATTGCTGGTGCAAGGGTGTCATCGTGAAGAGGCGCCGCCACAGGGAGAAATGACATCTACGAATCCGCCGCCGGCGTTCGAAGCCACGAATGCGCCCCCGGCGGCGGACACTAATGCGCCTGCGGCGGTTACCCAGGCGGCACCGACGGTGGTGACACCCGAGCCGGTCGCGCCGGCGGTTCCAACGGTGACGGAGTACACAATCACGAAAGGGGATACCTTTGGTGCCATTGCGAAAAAGTTCCACGTTTCAGTAAAAGCGATCACTGGGGCAAATCCTGGCGTTGAGCCAACAAAGCTGAAAGTCGGCCAGAAGATTCACATTCCGGCTGCGGCGGCACCCGTGGGGGCTGCCATGGAGAATGGGGCAGCGGCTACGGTAGTCGCGGCGGTTACAGGCGGGGAGCAGGTTTATACGGTCAAGTCGGGAGATTCGCTGTATAAGATTGCAACGCAATACGGTACGACCGTTAAAGCGCTCCGCGCCGCCAACAGCTTGAAAACCGATAAAATCAAAGTCGGTGACAAGCTGAAGATTCCGGCGAAAGCTTCGGCGTCGGTTCCGGCAACACCCGCAGCGCCGGTGGAAGCCGCTCCAGCAAATCCCGCGCCAGCGCCGTCAACTACGCCCGCCCCGGCGTCCGAACCCGCGGCAAAGTGAGATTGTGCGGATGCCGGGTAACCTCAGCCCGGCATTCCTAGTTCCCGCAGTTGATTCGAAATGAAAGCAGCCGTCACCATTTTGGTTTTTTGCGTTGCGGCGCTGTTGGCTCTGGGAATGGTGATGCTTTACAGCTCGAGCATGGCGCAAGTGGGCGCGCGGTACTTGGTGATGCAGTTAGTTTGGTGCGGGCTTGGATTAATCATGTGTGTGACGGCGGCAGTGCTTGATTACCGGCTGCTCAAGCGCGTCGCTTGGCCGTTGCTGGCAGTTGCGGTGGTTCTGCTGACGCTTGTGTTGGAGAGGCATATCGGGGCCAGAATCAACGGCGCGCGGCGGTGGTTGATCCTGGGCAGTTTCCGGTTCCAGCCATCAGAACTGGCAAAGCTGGCGCTGGTCATCGTTCTCGCGTGGTACGGCGAGCATTACCAGAGACAGATGCCAATGTGGAAGCGCGGGATTGTCATTCCGGGATTGTTCATTGCGGTGGTGATGGGTTTGATTTTTGTTGAACCCGACCGGGGCACGACTGTCCTGGTGGCGAGCGTTAGCGGAATGATGTTGCTGGTGGCCGGGGTGCAGTGGAAGTACCTGGTACCTCCGGCGCTGGCGGGTTTGGCCGGGCTTGGAATATCGCTCTTGCACGATCCCATGCGGATTAAGCGGATATTCGGCTGGCTGTACCTTGAGGAAAACAAATCCGGAGTTGGTTATCAGGCGTATCAAGCCATGCTGGCGCTGGGGTCGGGTGGCTGGATGGGACTGGGCCTGGGCAACGGAAGGCAGAAGCTGGGTTTCGTGCCTGAGCACCACACTGATTTCATTCTGGCCATTATCGGGGAAGAACTCGGACTCATTGCGACCGTGCTGGTGGTCGCAGCATTTCTGGCCATCGTTGTGTGCGGGATTTACATCGCATGGCGCGCGCGCGACACATTCGGGTTGCTGCTGGGCAGCGGCGCGACTTTTCTGATCGGACTGCAAGCGGCCATAAACATCGGCGTGGTGACGAGCGCGCTGCCAAACAAGGGCTTGCCGCTTCCTTTCATCAGCTACGGCGGCTCAAATCTCCTCGCCATGCTGGTGAGCGTGGGTCTTTTACTTAGCATCGCGCGGCGGGCGCGCCCGCTGGAGTCCATCCTGCCCAGTCCCGATGACGGCGAAGGATTACTGCTGGCTCATTCGCGAGGCAATCCTTTCCGTAGGCCAGGAGAACAGAGCCAAAATCTCCATTGCACGTTCGGGACTTCGTCCCGACCCCGGGCGGCGCATTTGGTATGATGGTGCGCGACCAAACATCAGTCCGGATTGCCATCGCGTGTGGTGGAACGGGCGGGCACTTCTTTCCTGGATTAGCTGTGGCGGAGCAACTTGCAAGCCGGGGATGCCGGGTGACCTTGCTGACTTCGGCCAAGGATGTTGATCAGCAAGCAGTCAAAGCAGTTGCGGGCATGGAAGTCGTTGCCCTGCCGGCGGTGGGTTTGAAACGCGGCGGTGAAATCGCCTTTCTCCGAGGTTGTACGCGGTCATATCGCGCTTTGCTGGGACTGTTCAGAGAACGTCCGCCTCAGGCTGCGCTTGCGATGGGCGGGTTCACGAGCGCGCCGGTCATTCTGGCCGCGAGGAGAACCGGAGCCCGAACATTTTTGCACGAATCAAACACAGTTCCCGGACGGGCGAACCGGTGGCTGTCTTGGGTTGTGGACTGCTCGTTTGTAGGTTTTCCGTCCGCAGCCACCCGTCTGCATGCGCGGAAGGTAACGGTGACCGGGACACCGGTGAGGTCGCAATTCAAGCAACGTGAGCCAGCCGTATGCCGTGCCGCACTTGGCCTCGAGCCGGGCCTGCCCGTAATCGTCGTGATGGGAGGAAGCCAGGGCGCGAGTGGGATTAACGAAATGGTCATCAAATCGCTGCCGTTGCTGGCGCAGGACGCACCCGAAATGCAATGGTTCCACCTCGCGGGTCCGGATGATGCTGGGAGGGTGAAGCGAGCCTACGAGGCGCTGAAATTGAAGGCGATAGTGCACCCGTTTTTTGCCGGGATGGACGTAGTCCTTGGGGCGGCGACTGCCGTTGTCAGCCGGGCCGGAGCATCATCCCTTGCCGAACTGGCGGCGATGCGGGTGCCGACCGTGCTGATTCCGTATCCAGCAGCTACGGATAATCACCAGTTTTACAACGCCCAGGCTTACGTAGAAAGGGGCGCGGCATGCCTGCTCGAACAAAAGCACGCAACACCCGAAAAACTGGCTCACCTGATTCTGGGTCTGAGCAGGAGCCCGGCTGCGCGGGCGAAAATGCAGAGCGCGCTGGCCCAGTGGCACACGCCGCGTGCGGCGGAGGAGATTGCCAAGGCAATGCTGGTTGGGTTTGAGAGGCCTGAGTTTGCTGAGATGGAGCCTATGACCGGAAGAGAGCCGGGGCCCTCCTCTTCACCCAAGCCCATCCTCGCAGGGAGAGGGGACACTGTCGATGGTGGGTTACGCCGGACCGACGTTAGCCAAGGGCGGGTGGTGGCAGCATGATACAGACTGGCACAACTGAAGATTGTTTGATGCGAAGTGAGAATTACCCAGGTGCGGAACTGGCGGGAAGAATTTCCAGCGATACGATCATTCGCCGGGACGAACCTCTGAGCAAGCGGACAACGCTAAGAGTCGGCGGGCCGGCGGACCTGTATATTGAGCCTGCCTCGGAGGAAGATCTGGCGATCGTGGCGGGCTTTTGCGCGGAACACAAAGTGCCAGTTTTTGTATTGGGGCGAGGCTCGAATGTGCTGGTCAAAGATGGAGGGTTTCGAGGGGTGGCGATTTGCTTGGCACAACCATGTTTCAGTCGCATTGAAATCGCAGGAGAGCATTTGCATTGCGGCGCGGGAGCAAAGCTGAAAACGGTGGCGGCTGAAGCGAGCCGCCACGAATTAACCGAGCTGGAGTTCCTTGAAGGCATTCCGGGCAGCGTCGGTGGAGCGCTGCGCATGAATGCCGGAGCGATGGGGGGGGCAATCTATGATGTGGTCGATTCGGTTCGCATGATGGATTGGAGCGGGAGGGTGCAAGAGCGTTCGGCCGGAGAAATGAATACTGGGTATCGGAGTTGCGCGATGTTGAAGACGCATATTGCGCTCAGCGCGGTGTTTCGCGGAAGGCGGGGCAAGCGGGAGGAGATCGAGCGGCGCATGAAGGAATTTTCTAGAAAACGGTGGGAATCACAGCCGGCGGCACCGAGCGCGGGGTGCATATTCAAGAATCCGGGCCAGGTCCCTGCCGGCAAGTTGATCGATGAACTTGGGCTGAAGGGAACGCGCGTCGGCGGAGCGTATGTTTCGGCCGAGCATGGGAATTTTCTAGTTAATGACGGCACGGCGACTGCGCAGGATGTCCTGGAATTGATCGGAACGATTCAAAGACGCGTCCTGTTGGAGCGCGGAATCAAGCTGGAAACGGAAGTGGAGATTGTCGGTGAATGAATTGATAGCAGAGCAGGGCCGACATCACCGAAGCGGCGGGCGGACAAGCAATGTCGGCTATCCGCAAGCCGCCGGCGTGTGGGAGCGACGGCAAATGCGTGACAAACTGAATATAGCGGTGATGCTCGGCGGGCCGAGCCTGGAACGAGAGGTTTCGTTGCGTTCCGGCGCGGCTGCTGCTGCGGCGCTGCGTTCCCTGGGTCATGAAGTCCGCGAAGTTGATCCCCAAACGGGGAAATGGAAATTACCGCGGGGAACGGACGTTGTGTTTCTCGCTTTGCACGGTACCTATGGGGAAGACGGTACGGTGCAGTTTCGGCTCGAGGAGTTGGGTGTTCCCTACACAGGCTGTGGTGTGGAGGCGAGCCGGGTGGCTTTCGACAAGGGGTTGACCAAGCAGCGATGTGTGGAGGCGGGAGTCCTGACGGCGCGGTTCCTTCTGATTGATTCGCCCGGGGCAAGTTGGCCGATGGGCTGGAACCCGCCCGTGGTCTTGAAACCGGTGCGGCAGGGTTCGAGTGTTGGTTTGCAGTTTGTGGAGCGGGTGGCGGATTGGGGCAAAGCCCTCGCGGAAACGATGAGGTTCGATTCCGTGGCGTTGATGGAGGAAAAAGTCGCCGGGCGGGAGGTTACTGTGGGCATTCTCGGAGACAAGGCGCTGCCGATTGTGGAGATGCGGCCCAGAACGGGGGTGTACGATTATCAGAGCAAGTATACGGCCGACGCCACGGAATATCTTTGTCCGGCGCCATTTGACGCGGCGATAACGGCGCGGATACAGGCGTCGGCGATGCGGGTGTTCCAGGCGATCGGCGGGCGCGATTACGGGCGTGTGGATATCATTGTGCGGCTGGATGGGGATCCGATTGTGCTGGAAGTGAACACATTGCCCGGGTTGACGGAGACAAGTTTGCTGCCCAAGGCGGCTGCGGCGGCGGGAATCGGCTATGCCGAACTTTGCCAACGAATGATTGATCTTGCGTTAGCCAGGCGAAAGGCGTCAGAAAATGTGGTTTAAACGTAAGACAAAAAATCGCCGATTAGGACGCGAATATGTGTTGGATGTGAAGCTGCGGTCCAGCCAGGTGCGCGCCGCGCGGGTCCGCACGGTGGCGCTCGCATTGAGCGCGCTGTTTCTGGTGGTTCTGTGTGTGTATGTCCTGTGGCGAACGGGTGGTTGGGCGATGGACCAGTTGCTTTACGAAAACAAGGCGTTCGCGATTCAAGAGGTGGATGTGCGCACCGATGGAGTAATAGCGGCGGACCAATTGCGCCGCTGGACGGGGGTGAAGGTGGGCCAAAATCTGCTGGCGCTGGACCTTGCGCGGGTGAAGCGGAATTTGGAATTGGTTCCGCTGGTGCAATCGGTTTCGGTCGAACGGGTTTTGCCGCACACCTTGAAGGTGCGGGTCATCGAGCGGGAGCCAATTGCCCAGGTGAATGTTCCGCGCCCGGCAGCGAACGGGGGGGTGGAGGCGGGGGTTTACCACCTTGATGTTGATGGTTGGGTGATGCCGCCATTGGACCCTCGGCAGCGGGCGACGCCGCCGCCGCAACTAGCGGAGCAGTTGCCGGTGATCGCCGGAATCGATGGGAGCAAACTGCAGGTAGGCCGGCGCATCGATGCGATTCAGGTAAGGGCCGCACTGGAGCTGATAGGGGCTTTTGAACATTCACCGATGGCTGGGGTGGTGGACTTGAAACGGATAGATGTCTCTTCGCTTGAGGTGTTGGTGGTAACGACTGACAAAGGAAGTGAAGTGACATTTGGCCTAACGGATTTGGAGCAGCAACTGCGGCGGTGGCGCGAGATTCACGAGGCAGGCCAGAAGATCGGCAAGGTGATCGCCACTTTGGACCTGGCGGTTACGAACAACGTGCCTGCCCGCTGGCTGGAAGCGAGCGCTGTTCCCCAAAACACACCTAAATCACCCAAACCCTTACGCACTAGGAAAAATAATGTTTGAGACATCGTCAATTATCGTAGGACTCGAAGTTGGCACGTCGAAAGTCTGCGCCGTAGTGGGCGACCTGAGCGACGATGGAGCGCTGAACATCGTGGGACTTGGCCAGGCGCGCTCGCGGGGCGTGCGCAAAGGCGAAATCGCCGATCCTTCCGTGGCGGAGGAAGACGTGCGCCAGGCGATTGTTGAAGCGGAACAGATGGCGGATGTGGAAATTCGCAGTGTTTATCTGGGCGTTACGGGCGGGCACTTGCGCGGCTTCAACAATCGTGGAGTGCACCCGGTAGTCTCGGCGGACCGGGAGATTTCCGAGGAGGACGTGCAGGACGTGATCAAGAACGCAAAAACGATCAACTTGCCTGCAGAAAACCACGTGGTCCACGCCATTCGCCAGCATTTCCTTGTGGACGGCCAGGACGGCATTACGAACCCTGTGGGGATGCTGGGCGCGCGGGTGGAAGTGGACGTGCATGTGTTTCACGGCAATCTGAACCGTTTGCAGAATGCAATTCGGACAGCCAAAGGGCTGCAGCTCGAAGTGGATGACATCGTTTTCAACGGGTTAGCTTCATCGTTGGCGCTGCTGACGAACGAGCAAAAGGAGCTTGGCTCGCTGGTAATCGATATTGGGGGCGGGACAACCGAATACGTGGTTTACGCCAACGGCATCATCAAGCACATGGGCGTGCTGGCGGTTGGAGGCGATCATGTCTCGAACGACCTGGCTTACGGATTAAAGGTGCCGCTGAGCCGAGCGGAGCAACTCAAACTCGAACATGGGACGGCATCTGTGGATGAGGGGGTGAAAGGGCAGACGGTCACGATTTCGAACGATCTGGGGTTGCCGTTCAAAATCATCAACTTGGAGCACCTGAGACGGATCATGGCCTTGCGACTCGAAGAGATTTTCCAACTCATCGGGCAGGACTTGGAGCAGGCGGGAGTGCTGGATTACATTCGGGCGGGGGCATTTCTTTGCGGTGGGGGTTCGCGGATTCCGCAAGTTGCGAGGCTGGCGGAGCAAATCCTGCAGGTGCAGGTGTCGGTTGGTCAAACCAATTCGATCAGCGGACTCAAGTCAGCGCTCGACCAACCGGAATTCGCGACCGGCATAGGGCTGGTGAAATTCGGCTCATTTCAACAACGAAAACGAGTAGGGAAAGGGTCGTTGGCGGCGGGGCTTAAGACGACGATTGGCCAGATATTTAAGAGGAGTTGAATAAAAATTGAATTTATGGAACAGAATTCGCCAACCCAGAAAGCCATCAAGCCCCTCCAGAATTCACTCTTGATTAAGGTATTTGGTGTCGGGAACGCGGGCATCAGCGTGATGGAGTGGATGATTCGCAACGGTATTTCCGGCGCGGAGTTCGCGGCGGTGAACACGGAAACGAGGTCGGTGGCCGAATCATCAGCCGCGAAAAAACTGCACTTGGAAACGAAACTCCTGCGCGAGTTGGGCACGGGCGGGGATCCGGAGATTGGCCAGGCGTTGGCGGAGGAACACCTGCCGGAGTTGAGGGCGGCGTGCGAAGGGGCGGGGATGGTGTTCATCGTGGCCGGATTGGGCGGGGGCGCGGGGACGGGCATCAGCCCGGTGCTCGCTCGGGCGGCGAAGGAGGCGGGGGCGCTGGCGTTGGCGTTCGTGACAACGCCATTCGCGTGTGAGGGTGGTCGGCGGCAGCGGTTGGCTCAGCATGGGCTGGAGGCTCTGAAGGCGGCGGCGGACGGCGTGGTTTGCTTGCCAAACCAGAAGGTGTTCAAACTGATTGACGAGAATACGAGCGTGTTGGAGACGTTCAAAATCACCGGCGGAATGCTGGCCGAGGCCATGTGCGGCGTATGGCGGCTGCTGGCGCAGCCGGGGTTAATCGAGATTCATTTTGCGGATTTAAGCGCCCTGATTCGCGAGCGTCATTCGGAAAGCTTCTTCGCGGTGGCAGAGGCGATGGGACCGACGCGGTCGCGGGATGTGGTGGACAAGCTGCTGGCGCATCCGATGCTGGACGATGGCCAGGTGCTGACCGAATCGGATGCATTGCTGGTGAGCCTGACCGGGGGGCCGGACCTCACGATGGCAGAAGTCAACCGCGTGATGGAACGATTGAACCGTCATTGCGAACACGCGCAGGCGATCATGGGGGCAGCAATAGACGAGAGCTTTCGTGACCGTCTGACGGTGACACTGATTGCGGCGCGGAAGGTGCTGGAGCGCCCAGAGGCTGAAGGGAAGATGGCGAGCAGCCAGGAGGATTTGGACACGCAGTTATTGACTCGCATGACCGTGGGGCGGCGGGGTTCAAGATTTGTGCCGCCGCCGCCGTCGCTGCCGCAGGATAAGATGGAGCAACTGTTGGCGCGCCAGGGTACGGGGTCAGGTCGGGGTCGAAGAGGCGCTTCGAAGCTGAAGCAAACTCAATTGCCGCTCGAGATTGTTGCGAAGGGGCGGTTCGACAAGAGCGAGCCGACGATTCTTCGAGGAGAGGATCTTGATGTGCCGACATACCTGCGGCGGGGCGTAGCGCTCAACTGAGGGACGGGCGAACAACGCCTGCAGGGGATATGATAATCTCATTGAAGAATACAGTATCGTAACGGATATGGGATTAGATCACTGCGAAGAGGGGTGAAAAATCCGGGCGGGGGCGATAGAATCTTGGAACACAGGGCAAACTCATAGCTGGAACGGCATTTCTTTGTCCTTATCGGGACACATTCACCTCCGTGCTTGTTGATTTTTATGGCACGACTGCACGCAAGCGAGAGCGCTGAAGCGAAAACTTTGCAGGCAAATGGCCGATGAGTTCGCCATCGGTTTCCAGTGGGGTAGGGGATGGGCTCGTCAGGGTGAAAGACTCAGACCGAAAAACTCTGGTTAAGGAAGCGGGCAGTACTCTGCCGAGTAACAGTCCCGGCGTGCAGCGGGCAAGGGTCAGCCAGTTGACGCGCGGAAACACGCAAACCTCCAACAAGCCGTCGCATAAATCCGCCTTCGGGAAAATTGGAAATCGTCCGCCATAAAACCGACCGTTGCCAATCAACACCAGTTCGCCTGTCAGGGAATCGTGCCCGCCTGCGGTTGAGATCTTCGACTGCGCGCCGAGCAAGGCCCTCAAACCTGCCAGAACGTAGGCCAAAGGCCCGAATCTTTTCTTCAATTGCCAGTTTACCAGTTTGATGGCGTGCGCATCGAGGCCTGCGCCAGCCAACTGGGCAAAATAACGGTACTCCGGATGGTGATCGGCTTCGTAATCCACTCTGGGCAGGTCAATGCGAGTCTCATTGCCCTGACGAATGACGGCCCATGCGAGGTTCAAGTCAGCCGGAATGCCCAGTTCGCGGGCGAAGACGTTCGCTGTCCCCAAAGGCAGGAGACCGAGGCGTGTGCGTTCGAATCCGTCTGGTGCGTCACCGATACCATTAAGCACTTCATTAAGCGTGCCGTCACCGCCGGCGGCGACCACAGTTTCAAAACCCTCGCGAACGGCGGCGGCGGCAAGGCATCGCGCATCTGCAGGCGCGGCAGTCAATCTTAGCGTGCATTGCGAGCCGAAATCATTCAAGTGATGGCGAAAACGTCTGGCTTTTTCGCCCTTTGCCGTCGGATTAAAAATGACGCAGATGCGCACACGGCTATTGTTGAGCCAGCGAGATGGGGATAGTCGAGGAGAAAGATGCCAACGCCGCTCGAAATGCGGTTTCCCTACCAATCCCGGGCTTGAACTTCGTCCTCGCTTGTTCTAGACCTTGTCCCGATGCAAGACCTGATTGGACCCAAGCTGCCCAAGTGGCCATTTTACCTGGGCGATGCCCTTCTGCTTTTCTGCGCATATTTCATTTATGCCCAGAGCAAACTTCCTATGGGGTTTTTGGAGATGTCTTTTGCCGTTGGCTGTGTGGCGGGCGGCGCGGTGCTGGCCATCACTCCGTTTCTCCTGGAATACCGGGCGGTGGTGAAACTGGCGGAAGCGGGCGCGCTCACGGCAGTCGTCGCGCAGATTCAAAACCTTGAGAACATTGCCACGCAGATCAACGGCGCGACGGGGCGCTGGCAGAATGTCCAGGATGCGGCGGATAATACGCTGGCAGCCGCCAAAGGAATAGCGGAGCGCATGGCTGCGGAAGTGGCTGCATTTACGGAGTTTATGCAGCGCATAAATGACAGCGAGAAGGCGACTTTGCGCCTCGAGTCGGAGAAAATGCGCCGGGCGGAAGGAGATTGGATTCAGGTGCTAATGCGAGTGCTCGATCATGTCTACGCGCTGCACAAAGGCGCTCTGCGCTCCGGCCAGCCTAATTTAATTGAACAGCTTGGCCATTTCCAAGACGCCTGCCGTGATGCGGCGCGTCGTGTGGGGCTGGCGTCTTTTGCGCCGGATGGGGCCGAGCCTTTCGATGGCCAGTGCCACCAGCTTGCAGATGGCGATTCGAAGCTGGCAGCGGGCGCTGTTATTGGCGAGACAATCGCAGCGGGGTACACTTTGCAGGGAAGGCTGATTCGGCCCGCCCTGGTGCGGCTCCGTGACAATGGCGCAGAAGGCGCCGAGGCGTCTAATTCAACCAGGGCGGCAGATCTTGGGAACCAAAGCCAATTGCCGTTGGAAGCTCCAGACGCGAATCCCGATTGAAGCGGAGAGCCAGCAGGGTCAACCAGGTTTGAACGGCACGGCAGTTCGCGCCGCCAGGAAACAAAGCCAACAGGCGGAAACCGGACGCTGATAAATCTTTGATAAGGCCCCGGCGTATAATTTCAGTTGCGGCTCGTAAGATTTTATTTTCTCTGGCAATTCATTCGCGGGAACGGTGTCGGTTTTGAAATCCAGCACCCAGATCTCCCCAGGCAGAACCACGGCCAGATCCACAGCGCCCTGCACCACAACAAATTCATCTTTCAAGTCCGGCTCGGTTGGCTGGCCCGCAAGCGCGGAGAGTTCTTCCTGCGAGAATCGCACAGTGAAGGCCAATTCGCGCCGGACCCAAGTGGCTTGTGCCTGAACCCGTCGCCCGAGTTCGGAACTCCAAAAATCAGCCAACCCCTCGAAGTCGAGCAACGTGACGGTGTCCGGGGTCAGGGCTCCTTCCTGCACGAGGCGCCCGGCCTCCTGTTTCAGGAGCTTCGCGCTGCCGACACGCTGGAGAGAAACCAATTGCAGGAAAGAATGGTGCGCTGTGCCAATATCTGCCGCTGCGGCCTTCGCCGGTGAGGTTGCGCGATGCCGATTGGGGGCTGACATCGAAACCTGGTTGCCGGGTTGGGGAGACTGAGCCTCAGGCCCATAACCAGCCCATTCCGAACCAAATAAAAAAGCGGCTTCCTCTTTCATTTGCTCGCTGGCGTTACGGCGCAGGGCCGAAACCGAGGTCTTGGCAGGCTGTCGTGTCGCCGCGGCGAACGGATATCGCCAGGCGAGCCGTTGTTTAAGTTGTGCCCATGCTTCCGGATCAATAGCTGCAACCGATTCAGCCGGCACTCCGGGAGGCGCTGTTTCGACGTCCGGCTCGGCCAGCCGCCGGCCATCGTGAATCTCCCAACGCAGACAGGCATTTGCGCCCTGGGTCGGAGCATCCTCGCCGAGACTGAAATTTTTTGAAAACCAGAAGCCGAGCCAGTCGGAAAAGCTGCGAGCGGACAGCAATTCTGCCGGATCGGCCTCCTCCGCTTGCCGCCAAAGGTGGTTGAACTTCGCTGTCGAAAGCGTTGCGCTCAGGACCAGTTTGTCACGCGCGCGTGTTATTGCGACGTAGAGCAATCGCAATTCCTCCCCCAGCAACTCGCGGAGTTGATGGCGGCAGGCAAGCCAGTAAGGCAGGCTTGGATAGCGGGCGCCGGTATGCGGAGGTTTGATCTGCGGGCAGAGCCCGTAAACTTCATCAAGGATTATCTCGGAGCGAAGGTCCGAAAGATTAAAGGGCTTGCCCAAGTCGGCCACGGCAACCACCGGGAATTCGAGTCCTTTGCTTTGATGGATGCTCATGAGCCGAACGGAGTTCTCGTCGTTAACTGTGGCGACCTCGGGCTCAACTTCGACGGCCCGTTGCGTCTCGACGAAACGAAGAAACCTGAACAAACCTTGGCGCTGGCAGTCATCAAACCGTCGTGCCAGGCCCAACAAGCGGTCTACGTTGGCGTATCGCTGTTGACCGCGCGGTTGGGTTAGCAGCCAGTCTGCGTAATGCGTTTCCGTGAGCACGGCCTCGAGACAGTGCGAGAGCGAAACCTGGCGGGCCAGGCGCCTCCAATGCGCGAATCGTTGCAGAAAGAGGGTGACTTTGCGCAGAGTCTCGGCCGTCGTTGGCGCCTCGGCGGGATTTGGCGTCAAGGGTGTTGCGTCTTTCGTTTGGTCCGGCTTGGGTTTTCCGGCGTTGAGCCTGGCGATTTGAGCTTCCTGCCAGAGGACCAGCGCCGTCCAGAACGGGGCTTTGGCGGTCAACCGGATCGTGGCGAGTTCATTGAGGGTCATCCCCACCAGGGGTGAGTGGAGCACTGCCAGCACTGGCAAGTCCTGCAATGGGTTGTCGAGCAACTGGAGCAGGCTCAGCAGGTCGGAAATCTCGACGTTCTCGTAGAACCCGGGCCGGGACACTTGCAGAGGGATGTTCAGCCGGGAAAATTCTTTGGCATAGCTCTCTGACTTGTTGGCGGGCGAACGCAACAGGACCGCCATATCTCTCCAATCCACGGGTCGGAATTGCTTTGCCGGCTCATCCCAGACGGGACAGGCGTCGGCCTTAAGCTCGCGCAAACGCAATGCCACCAACCGCGCCTCCTTTTCGACTTCCAGCAAGTTGAGCGCGTTTACCTGAGTTTCCACCGCATCTTCGTCGCCCTCCGGATGATTCGGGTCGCCCTTGATCCGCAAATGGAGTTCGACGCACGGAGCGGAGCTGCCAGCAAGGCTCAGAGCGCGCCGCTCCTGCGGCGCTCCAAAGCGCAGCCGGGCCTGCTCGTCATACTGCAGACCGCCAGCATCGGGCCGCATCACCGTGCCAAAGAAGGAATTTACGAATTGTAAAATCTGCTCGCGGCTTCGAAAGTTGTCTGCCAGCGAAATGACCTGGCCTTGGTCGTCGCGCCACAAATCGGCATAGTTTTTGAAAATATAAGGATTCGCCAATCGAAAACGGTAGATGCTTTGTTTGACATCGCCGACGAGGAAGCGGTTGGCGTGCACGCCCTCGCGGCTCAGGGCCTCGATGATCTTATCTTGGGCTGCGTTGATGTCCTGGTACTCGTCCACAAAGACGAACCGCAGTTTCCTGCGCCATCGCTGGGCGATTCGCGTCGGTTGGCCGGTTCCAGTGTCCCACAGAAGCCGGAGCGCGTGCTGTTCGAGGTCGTGGAAGTCCATTACGCCGAGTTCGCGTTTGGCTTCAGTGAAGGCTTTTCCGAAATCCCGGGCGAGTTCCAGCAACGGCACCATTTGCGACCGGACCCAGCCCCAATCCTCGGCTAGCGGGTCGGTTTCGCCTTTCACCCTGGTCAGGGAGCAGAAGAAAGCCGCCTCGCTCAGGAAATTCTTTAGCGGCTTGAGCCAGACCATTTTCTTTCCGCTGGCGCAATTGCCGCTGGCGGCTGCGATGCTACGCAAAGCGGTGTCGGCCTCCGAGCGCGACATTCCGGGGTGCAATGTTTCGAGGGCCTTAACGCATTTGCCTGAGATTTCATTCTCAGCCGGATTCCGGTGGAGCAGGGGCTGCCAGCAGCCGCTCCACTTGGTGAGCGCACAAAGCAGCCAATTTTCCCATAATTTCGGCTCACACGAGCCGAAAGCCGCGAGTTGGTTGTCCAGCCATGCGGAGGGACTAGCCAGGGTTTGGGTGTACTCATGCAGGCGCAACACAAGCGCGCGGACAGGCTGGTCTGAGCCACCGACCTGGGTCTGAATGAGCTGCAGCACGGCCTTCGCCGCGCCAGTTTGTCCGGCGTAATGCCTCTGAAGGAGTTGTTCAAGCGTTTCTTGGGCGAGCAGGTGTGACTCTTCTTCCGCCAACACCGAGAGTTGGGGGTCAAGCCCGAGTTCGTAAAAATGCTGCCGTACTAACTTCAGGCAGAAGCTATGCAGTGTGCCAATGTGTGCCGCCTCAAACAGCGCGAGTTGTTCATGCCAATGATGCAAGACTTTCGCCGGGGCGCCGTTTAGCTCGGCGTTTTTCAACTCCTCCTCCAGCCTTGCCCGGATGCGCTGCCGCATTTCAGCCGCGGCAGCCTCGGTAAAAGTGACCATCAGGATCTCATCGAGCGACGCTGGCGGCCTTTCTTCCAGCAAACAGTTCAGGCATCGCTCGACCAGAGTGCGGGTTTTGCCCGTGCCCGCGCCCGCGACGACAAGAACGTTGCCGCGCGCGGCGATGGCCTGCAATTGGGCGGGAGTCAGGCTCATTTGGTGTCGGTCTGCGGGTTATGGCAGGGGGGGGCCTCTTTTTCGGGCGCTGCCTTTTTCAACACACGATATGCGTGGATCCAGGGATCAATCCGGCAAATCGCCCGATAACCGCACTGGTCGCACGCCGTGGTCGCGCCTTTGCGATAAGGAGCTACCATGGCCTGGCCCTCAAAAATCCGCTGGCCCATCCCCTGCAAATTCACTTCAACGGACTTAATGAGCGCGCGGAACTCCCCGGAGCTCAATGCCTCGCGGCAGTTTCCATGGACTTTCCCCACGCTGGTGAGACGATAGTTAAATTGGTCTCCCTGCGAAACGTTTGGGCGGCTGTCAAGCTGAGGCAGCGCGCGAACGTCGAAACGTCCCGTGTGGCGATAAGCTAGTTTGCGGGCTTGTTCGGTGTGGGAGAGGGCTTCGCGGCGAGTCGGCTCGCGTTCGTACTTGCCGCGCAGGTTGACGTAGAACACGCCGGCGGGCACGAGCCGGGCGGCACCAAACAGTTCGCGGGGATTTGGCCAATGTTGGAGCACGTTCAGGTAGGCCAGCAGTTGCAATTGCAACCCATGCGCGAGCAGCAGCGGGTCCAATTGCTTCCGGCTCGATTTATAGTCCACGACAATGCAAAGGGCGTCGTTGCTTTCGGCTTTTCGGAAAAGGTCCACACGATCGATGCGGCCATGAAGTTCCAACCGATGGCCTTGGTCCAAGTCAACCACCCAGGCGGGTGAACCTTTGTCACCGCCAAATGCCAGCTCAACCTGCACAGGATCGAACTCGTATTGACCGCGCATCCATTCGACTAGGATTTCGACAAAATCCTGCAGGGATTCCGTCAAGAAGTTGGCCATAAACCGGCTTTCCTGGCTGGCTTGCAGCATCCCGTCCCGATAGCTGGCTATCAATCCGCTCGAAATTCGGGCAACCCGTTCGCGAGCTTCCCGGGGTGTGATGTCGCGCCACCGCTTATTTTCCCGCCGCAATTGCTGGTGAAACAGGGCCAGCACGTCGTGTTGAAACGTTCCTTGCTCCCTGGCGTCCAGCTCAAATGTTTTCCGTTCCTCGGCCCGCAGACCTGAGTGGACGAAGAACTTGAAAGGACAGGCGGCGAAGTTTTCAACCCGGCTGACTGACGTGCGGAGAGTCGGGCCGTAGAGCCGCGCTGCCAGTTCTGGCGCCAATGATTCCTCCAGCTCCGGATTTTGGAAATGGCGCAAATCCTCGATGATGGACGCTAGGGAAGGAACCTCGGCCAACTCTTTCCAGTCCGTGATTCCTGCCTTCGAGTGCCGGTTTCGGAGCAGCGGCACGACCAGCTCATTCGTGTGTTCGCTTTCCCGCCAGTCAATTTCCGGGCGGATCGGTTCGGCTAGCATTAGCGGGAAAAGACGGTTGAGCTGAGACAGAATAGGCGACGGGTTAAGTGGCGCGCCGTTGCTGTCGCAGGCGGCTCGGGTGAGCACCAGGCGTTCCCGAGCGCGAGTGAAGGCAATGTAGGCGTAATAACGCTCGCGACCCAACTGGTGTTGCGCCGTGCCGCCAAGGATGACGTTCCGCTTCTCGAGTTCGAGCCGGTCCGGCTCGGATAACAGGGCGGTTGCTTGCGGCGGCGCGGGGAAAACCGTTTCATTTAGACCAAGGACAATCGCGAGTTTGATGTCGGGGTTTCGGGAGCGATCGAGAGCGCCGATAAGAACCTGATCCAGCGCCGGCGGGATGACGCCGACAGTGAGGCCGGCCAAACCCGCTTCGAGAACGGGTATCCATTCACGCAGTGGGAGCGGTTCGTTGGGGAAGGCCAGTTCCACGTTTGCGAGCCAGGCATTCATTTGCTCCCACACTGTTGCCTGCACCGCGCTGGACGTCCGAAGATCGGAGCCATGGCTCTCCATTATTTCCAACTCGCGCAGCCGCTCTTCAACCTTGAGCATCGCCCAGAACTCGCGAAGAGCGGCTGCCAGGCAGGAGCCGGTTGGCTGGTTCCTGCTGGCCGCCATCGCCAGCGCGAATTTTTGGAATGGGGGAAAAAGCCGGGAGTGGAGAGCCGCCAGCCAGCGCGTGAGCGCCGGTTCCTGCTCGACGGAAATCGGCCTCTGCCAAATCGAGCCCTTCCAACCGCGCGCCAGAGTTTCGTTCTCAAGCCGGTCAATTTCTTCCTCTTCGACGGGGACCAGGCCGGTTTTAAGCGCGGCAAACCAGTCATCGTGCAGCCATTGAAAGGCCACGGTTCGCAATGTGCTGCGGGTCAGTTCGGGCAAGGGGTGATGCGAGACCAGTTCGCGGCGGTCGAGAAAGAAAGGAATTTCATAAGCCTTGAAAATGCGTTGCAAAGGCCAGTGATAGCGTTCCGCCGTTCGCGCGAGAACAGCAATATCCCGGTAGCGTCCTCCTGAACGGACATGACGCAGAACTTCACGCGCGGCAAGCGTGGCTTCCGCCTCCGGGTTGGCGCAAGTTGCGACTCGCAAAGCATCAGCCAGCGTCTTCGTTTGAGCGCCAGGCATTGAAGTTTGAGCTCCCGTGTTCGTAACCGCCGGGCGTGAAGGGTATGGTCTTGGTTCAGCCCAGAACTTTTCGAGATGTTGCAAATATAGATTATTGGAAAAGCGATTCCGGTCCGGAAGTCGCGGTAGCGTTTCGATTGAAAGAGCGATGTCCGCCAAATCCTCAAGCCGCTTTTTGCATTCCAGAAATGACCTGTGAACCATGGACCAATGGGAGAGCCACGAAATTCCCTCCGTCGGAGCGCGATCCAAACAAAAGGTTAGTGTCGCCTTTTGGCAGCGTGGAATCAGCGCCGCAAGCAAATCCAGTTCCTGCGGCGACCATTCAGCGAATCCATCCGCCCATAGACCGCCGATAGGAAAGAGCGAAGAGGTTGCCGCACTCTCTTTGAGGGCCAATGTGACCGATTCTAATAGGCAATTTGCGTCCTGGAGCTGGTGAGCTTTCAGCCAGTTGAGGTAATCCTTCAGAAGGACAGCTAGGTCCTGGAGCTTGTAGGCGAGACCCTCGACATCCGGCACCTGTGCCGCAAGCTGATTCAACGAATCGGGCGTAAGCCGGTTGCGCTGCAATTCATGCAGCACGAGGCTGAGTTGACCGGCAAAGCCGGTCAGCCTCGCACTCGCGCGGAACAATTTCAGGTCGTCACGCTTTTGGGCCAGCAGGCTTCGCAGGACCATCAGGCGCCCTTCCTCGCCGAGCAGCTTGGGCGAAGCCTTTTGCAGCCGCTCGAGGATGAAATGTGCCAGGCGTTCGAATGAGAAGATGTGCAGGCGTGTAAAGCCCGGAACGGAAAGGTCTGCGAGGAATTGCCGCTCCAGCTGATAGGTGCTTTGCTTGGGCGAGAGCAGCAGCAGCGGCGGGCCGTCGGGGGAGACCGCGAGCGCGCGACGAACTTCCGTCAGGCAACGGAAAGTCTTCCCGCTCCCGGCCGGTCCCAGCAACAAACGAACTTGCACACCCGATTTTCTTGAAAGCAGCCTCGGGGGCAAAGAAATTAATTTGCCTCAGGCTTCCACTCGCTGTCCTGGTTTGGGTTGGATCACCTTTACGCTGGGGTAGCGGGCGTGAATCTGTGTTTCAAACCAATCGCGCGAATCATCTCCGCCATGGCTGAGCAGAACGGTGCGCGGGCCGACTCGGCCGACAAAGTCGAGCATTTCGTCGCGGTTGGCGTGGGCGGTAAGATCGAAGTCCTCAATCTCACAACATCGGGTGACTTCGCCGCCGCTCGGGCTGAAAACAAACGTCTCACCATGTTTGGCGGCCCTGAGGCATCCGCCCGGCGTGTTAGGGTCAGTGTAACCGACAAAGAAAATTGCCTGAGACTTGTCGCCGATCATGCGTAGCGCCAGGTCATGCGAGGCCGTATGCTCGCTCATCATCCCGGCTGTCGTGACGAAAAGACGGCCCCCGCCGAGCTTCATTTTCTCCGCCTGTCCTTTTTCAAGCACGACAAGGTTCAGCGCCTCGTGCAATTGGAGATTGGGGTGCTGGCGATGGGTTCGGTGTGATTCCAGGTCGTAGATTTCTGAAAACACACGGCCAAGCCCTCCGATGTAGACAGGCTGGGAGTTCAATTTGCCTTTGCTCATCAGGATGGCTAGGAGCGCGAGAATCTCCTGCGTGCGGCCAAGCGCGAAGGTCGGGATCAGAATTGAGCCTTTGCGGTTGAGCACCTGCTGAATCGCCTGGCTTAAGCGTTTGATTTCTTTCTCCCGGCTGAAACCGGGAGGGAGTTCGCGATTGCCCCGGGTCGTTTCCATGATCAGCACATCCGCTTTGATGCCATCAAATCGGGCGCTCTTGAGGATGGTTTGATCATGAAAACAAACGTCGCCGGTGTAAAAGAGTGTTTCTTTCTGGCCGCGTACCATGATTCCGGCGGAGCCGAGCGTATGGCCGGCGTCATGGAATTCCAGAGTTGGCGAAAAGGCACCGGCGCGCGATTTGTGAAATGCGGCCCAATCAACCTCGCGGTTGTATCGAAAACCCTGGAAAAGCGGCGCGATGTCATCCACTTCATCATGGCTGAACAGCGGGTAATCCTTGATTCCCAATTCATCCCGCTGTTGTTTCATGACATTGACGGAGTTATGGAGGACGCGTTCGACTAGGAAGTAGCTCAGTTCGCTCATCAGGACATGGGCCTGAGGGAAATGCCGGAGCGCAACCGGCAGCGCACCAACGTGGTCATGATGGCAGTGGGAGATCGCGATGGCATCCATCGGCTCCTTCTTAACCAGGTCAAACAACGGCAGGCTCGCTCGCCCTTCGCGTTTCGGGTGAATTCCTGCATCCATGAGCAGCCGGTGGCCCTCGATTTCAACGGCCCATGCGGAGGCACCGATGTCCGTATCAGGATTGAGGTTCGTAATCTTCATGGGTAACTCTGGCTCTAGAATACCTCGATAAACGTGCGTCTCAAGACTGTCTAACGATCGCGTCGCAGGAGAAACTCGGCGAGCGCCTCCAGTGCCACCGCTTTGCCGCGGAAGCTCTTCAGCGCGCCAAAAGCGCGGCTCGTGAGGCGCGCGGCAATTTTTCGCGATTCCTCCAACCCAACGATGGCAGGGTAGGTTGCTTTCTGCGCTTTGGTGTCCTTTCCTGCGGTCTTACCTAGTTTCTCGCTGGTTTGGGTCACATCCAGGATATCGTCGATCACCTGGAAGGCGAGCCCGACGTGGTAACCGAAAGCCGTCAAAGCCCCCAATTTGGCCCGAGAGCAATTGGCGCTCATGCCGCCTAGGCGGACAGCGCAGCACAGCAGCGCCGAGGTCTTGCGCTCGTGTATGAATCGAAGTTGTGCGCCGGAGATCTTTTTCCCCTCCGCTTCCAAATCCGCAACCTGCCCGGCAATCAACTGGAGCGAGCCGGCCGCGTGGGCAAGCTCCAAAACGATCTTCTGATGGGGATATTGCCGCCAGCCTTTGCATCGGGCGGCAATCTCGAAGGCTTGTGTCAACAGCGCGTCGCCTGCGAGAACGGCCATTCCCTCGCCAAAGACCTTATGATTGGTCAGTTTTCCCCGCCGATAATCATCATTGTCCATCGCCGGCAAGTCGTCATGGATGAGCGAATAAGTGTGGATGCATTCGACTGCACAGGCCAGAGGCATCGCCGGCGCTTCCTCGCCCCCGCAAGCTGCTGCTGCGGCCAGGCACAATGCTGGACGCATCCTTTTGCCGCCCGCAAACAGCGAGTACCGCATCGCCCGGTGAATAGTTGAGGGGGAGGTTCTGGCCGAAGGCAGGAAGCCATCCAGAGCTTTGTTGACCCTCAGCGTGCGGATCGCCAGAAACTCCTGCACATCAAACGGACCCCGGCGAGATGAAGCCAAGCCTTTAGGTGTAATGGACATGTGCCGTTCTTTTAAGAAAAGCCCATGCCCGCCGCAAGCTGATTCCCTATTTTTGTATTGCGTTCCGAGCGCGGTTGTTTAGCTTGTTTGGCTCGACCTTGAACACCATTAGACAACTTTGAACGCCGAACTCGCAAAAAAGGCACTGGAGAAAGTTGGCAACCCCAACGTTCTGGTTAACTTGATTTCACGCCGTGTCCGACAGCTTACCTCCGGCGGTGGAGCGATGAGCCGGCCTTTGGTGGCCGACACCGGCAACCTGGGCGCGGCGGACATAGCCCTGCTCGAAATTATCGAAGACAAAGTCGGTTTTGAAATGCCGGAACTGGTCGAACTCACCCGGCCAGTCGGCAAGAAGCGCAAGAAGCATTAGCTCAAAGGCGCATTGACCAAAATGATAGTGGCAAGCAGCCAGAAGGGGTACCTTCTGGTTGTTGCTGTTTATGGCCGACATTTTGACTAACCCCAAAGCTCGCCGCGATTATCATATTCTCGAAACCTTCGAGGCGGGCATTGTCCTCCACGGGACGGAGGTGAAAGCCCTGCGCGCCGGTAAAGGGCAAATCAGCGACGCCTTCGCCCGCGTGGAGAATGGCGAGGTCTGCCTGTACAACGCTCACATTGACGAATACGCCCACGGCAACCTCCAGAATCACCAACCTAAGGCCACGCGCAAATTGCTGCTGCACAAGTCGGAAATCCGCAAATTGTTCGGGTTGGCGGCTGTCAAAGGGAATGCGTTGCTGCCGCTCGCTTTCTACTGGAAAAACGGAAAAGTGAAAGTGGCTTTGGCTGTGGGCAAAGGCAAAGCCCAATTTGACAAGCGGGAAGACCTGAAGCAACGCGAAGCGGACCGCGAACTTAAGCGCGCCACGATGCGCCGGTTTAAGGAGCGTTAAACGGATGCGCAAGGCGCCTAAAAACAAAAAGAGAATGGCGTCACCTAAAAAACGCCATTCTCTATTGTCAAATCTCGGTTATTGCCGAATCAGGCTTTGGTCGCCGCTTCCTTCTTCCACGTGCGCTTTGGCGCCTTTACAATCAAGCCCTGTTTGAGGGCATTGGCGGTGACGCGAATGTAGCGCACTTCGCCATCTACCAGCGCCTTGACGCGCTGGAGGTTTGGCATGAAGCGGCGTTTGGTGATTGCGGTGATATGTGTGCCGATACCGCCGCTCTTTTTCGCTTTGCCACTCCGCCAGATGATACTGCCCTTCATCGGCCGTTTGCCTGTCAGTTCACAAATTCTTGCCATACAAAATCCTGTTTCAAAATCAAAGAGCCGAAAAACTACCAGTTGTTCGATTATCGGTGCAAGCTCTATTTCCCTGCTCAACACGGGTAAAATAGCCGTTGGCCGATCATGAGTCAACCCGGGCATGGGTTCGTTCACGGGTCAAAAGGTGCTTTCAGCCTTGCGGCCCCGCGTTTTTCACACTTTTCGCGTGCGTTCGCGCCACACCCATCATAATGTGCTGCCCATTTATGGCCACAATTAAGCCCTTTGCTGCATTAAGACCAAAACCGGGATTAGCCCCCAAAATATGTGAGCTCCCGTACGACGTCATGTCCTCCGACGAGGCGCGCCAGCTCGCTGCGGACAATCCATTGAGCTTCCTTCATGTTAGCAAACCGGAGATAGATTTGCCTCTCGGGACCGACCCTTACGCGCCGGAAGTTTACGCCAGGGGCAAAGAGAATTTTCAACGGCTTATCTCCGGAGGCGCGCTTTGCCGGGACCGGGAGCCCTTCTTTTATCTTTACCGTCAGATTATGGGGCAGCACAGCCAGGTCGGACTCGTCGCTGCAGCCAGTTGCGAAGACTACCTTAAGGGCGTTATCAAAAAACACGAACTCACCAGGCCGGACAAGGAAGATGACCGCATTCGGCACATCGAAGCTTTAAGTTCCCAAACCGGCCCGGTGTTCCTCACCTATCGAGCCAGCCGGACTATTGATGAACTCGTCACAAAAAGAGTGTCCGAACCCCCGGCCATCGATTTCACCGCTCGGGACGGTGTGCGCCACACCGCCTGGGTGCTCGCCTCCAAGTCTGACATACTCCTAATCGAGAGCGAATTCGTCTGCACACCCTGTCTCTATATCGCCGATGGCCACCATCGTAGCGCTGCTGCCGCACGCGTGTATCAGAGCCGGAAAGGTTCCGGTCACAGCGCTTTTTTCCTCAGCGTCATCTTTCCCCACAACCAGATGCAAATCCTCCCCTACAATCGCGTGCTCAAGGATTTGAACGGGCATTCGCTTTTTGGATTGATCGAGAAACTTCAACGCGTGTTCTCCCTAAAGCCGGGCGGACCGGCCAAACCGGTTTGCAAGCATGAACTCGCTCTATACCTCGATGGCCGGTGGCACGCCCTGGCGGTCCGCCCGGAATTTGCCTCCACGACTGACCCTATTGAAAGCCTCGACGTCACTCTGCTGCAAAAACACGTGTTGGATCCCATCTTCGGCATCGAGAACCCGCGGACCAGCAAACGCATTAACTTCGTTGGCGGCATTCGCGGCACCGTGGAACTTGAAAAACTTGTCAACAGCGGTGATTACTCTTGTGCCTTCTCCATGTTCCCAACCAGCATTGAGGACCTCATGTCCATTGCCGATGCCAACGGGATCATGCCCCCCAAAAGCACTTGGTTCGAACCCAAGCTTCGCGACGCCATGTTCTGCCATATGATTTAGGACTGTCTCCAAACGCCTTCCGCATACGGCAAGTCGGAAGTGTTGCGAAAGGTTGGGTGGCAGGCTTGAGCCGCGCGCAATCCCGCGAATAACTCGCGGGGGCGCTGTTGGCAATGTTTCGTCCTGCAAATCGATGCCGTTTGCCGCGAGGACACTTCAAGGCACCCCGTATTGCTTTCAAGCCGGTTTCCGGCCTTTTGTCGCGTTGTTCCCTAGGCTGGCACGGATGCTGCGGTATCAGATTTGCGTTCTTTGCCAGTCAGAAAATTGAATTTACCCTGCCCTGTTCGTGCTTAACGACTAAGAACTTGAACCGTAGTTGAACGATTAAGGGACTAGGAGCGACGGTTGTCGCCGGCACGCCTTGAATGGAAGCCGAAAACAGCCCGCTCGTCCCATATGTTGAACCGGGTTTAGAGGAGCAGTCGCACACGGCAACGGTGGGGTTTTTTGTACACGCATCAAATTCTTCTTTCCAATGCCGCCGGCTTTGCCTTTCATTCATAAGCGAATTTTTGAATCACACTATGAAAATTGTTTTGGCTTACTCGGGCGGCCTGGATACCTCGGTCATTTTGTCATGGATCAAGGAAAAGTATCGCGCGGAGATTATCGCGTTTTGCGCCAACATCGGGCAGGAGGAGGAACTCAATGGCCTCAAAGCAAAAGCGAAACGGACTGGCGCAGCGAAATGTTATATCGTGGATTTGCAGGAGGAATTCGCGCGCGATTTCATTTTTCCCATGTTTCAAGCGGGCGCGGTTTATGAGAGCCAGTATTTTCTGGGCACCAGCATAGCCCGCCCGCTCATCGCCAAGGGCATGATCGAGGTCGCGCGGAAAGAAAACGCTCAAGCCCTCGCTCATGGCGCCACGGGTAAGGGCAACGACCAGGTGCGTTTTGAACTGGCCGCCGCGGCGCTCGCCCCCGACTTGCAAATTATCGCCCCCTGGCGTGATGGCCTGTTTCGTGACCAATTTCCCGGACGTGCCGAGATGATTGCTTATTGCGCGGAGAACAAGATTCCCGTGCAGGCCTCCGCCAGGAAACCTTACTCCAGTGACCGCAACCTGCTGCATATCTCCTTCGAAGCCGGCATTCTCGAAGACCCATGGATGGATGCTTTTGCTCCGAAGAACAGGGATATGTTCAAGCTTAGTGTTGCCCCTGAGGCCGCTCCCAACCGGCCCGAGTTTGTCACGCTTGATTTCGTGAAAGGCAACTGCGTCGCCGTTAACAACAAACAACTGAACCCGCTCGGCGTGATGAAACTGCTCAACAAGCTCGGCGGCAGGCATGGTGTTGGCCGCGTTGATATGGTTGAGAATCGCTATGTCGGCATGAAATCCCGCGGGGTCTACGAGACCCCCGGCGGCGCCATCCTCCACTTCGCCCATCGCCAGATGGAGACCATCACCATGGACCGCGAAGTGATGCATCTTCGCGACTCGCTCATCCCGCGTTACGCCGAGCTTGTCTATTACGGCTATTGGTTTGCTCCCGAGCGGCTGGCGTTGCAGGCTTTTGTGACCGAGAGCCAGAAAAATGTGACTGGCACCGTCCGGGTAAAGCTCTATAAAGGCAACATCATGGTCGCCGGACGCAAATCTCCGGTTAGTCTTTACAGCCCTGCCATCGCTACCATGGAAGCTGACCCGACCAAAGCTTACAACCAGGACGATGCCACTGGCTTCATCCGACTCAATGCCCTGAGACTGAAGGTGGCGGCAAGCGTGCGACGGAAGAAGAAATAACCGATTGCCCTAAAGCCATGACCGCTTGCGTCAGCATTGGCGGCTTGGCCCTGGGAGCCACGGGCACCGGTGCGGACGTTATGAAACGCATCGCCACGCCGATGGTGGGCGGCGGTGTCACATCCACCATGATGGAACTGCTGGTCTATCCGGCCATCTACTATCTGTGGCGCTCATGCTGTTTGAAGAGGCTCGCGCCTTGACCTCGAATGAGGAACGTTCCCCCGCAGCCGCCGGATTCGCTTCAACTCTGATGGGACAAACTGGTGTCAATTGACTGTCACATTTTGTGACAGTGCCGCATAAGCTTGCCTCTAATCCTATTCATAATGCAGCGTAGCGAGGGGGGGGGCATAATAACTGCTCTTTTGGCGGACAGCAGCCGCAGGATTATATACTAAAGACATTTTTCGGACGGCGGAGTGTCTGAACGGCGTGCCTGTTTTGATGCACGCGTTTGTGGTTGTTTTCAACTATGAAAAGAATGCTATACGCTTCAGATTTAAGTAAACAAACCGGACGCTTAGGGAAGGTGCGTTCGGGAGTTGGACGCAAAGCCGTGCTGAAACCCGCCGCCAGAAATGGCCGGCAAACCAAGGCAAAACCTGCCACCCATTTCAACGACCAGGACGATGCTTTCCTCACCGATGTGGCCAGCTTGCAGGAGGCGCTGCAGGAAACCCGGGCAGAGCTGGAACTCGCGCGTAAGCAACTGCTGGAGACTTCGCGATTTGCCGGCATGGCGGAGGTCGCCACCGATGTGTTGCATAACGTGGGGAATGCGCTTAACAGTGTCAATGTGTCATGTTCGTTGGCCAGCGACCGGGTGAGAGACTGCAGCTACTCCAAGCTGGCGAAGGTTGCGCAACTGCTGAACCAGAACGCGGATCAACTCAGCGAATTTCTGACGACAAATCCGCAAGGCAAACACATTGGCGAGTATCTAATGGCGCTAAGTCAGAGCTTCGAGGAGGAGAAGGCATTCCTGTCAGCCGAACTGAGCCAGCTTCGAAAGCATGTGGACCATGTGAACCGGATTGTGGCCATGCAGCAGAATTATGCAAAGTTGGCCGGCGTTCAGGAGACGGTGGATGTGGCGCGCCTTGTTGAGGATGCCTTGCAGATCAACGCGGCGGCATTAGAGCGGCACGCGGTGGAACTCCATCGCCAAATCGAGCACGTGCCTCCGATTCTGGTGGATAAGCACAAGGTCCTGCAAATCCTCGTCAATTTGATTCAAAACGCGAAATACGCGGTGAGCGAAGCGAAGCGGCGTGATAAGGAATTGACGCTGCGGGTGGCTTGCGCCGGCGAAGACTATGTGCAAATTCAAGTCAATGACAACGGGGTCGGAATACCCCCGGAGAACCTTGCGCGGATTTTTGAGCGTGGATTTACCACGCGCCGCAACGGGCACGGGTTCGGTCTGCACAGCAGTGCGCAAGCCGCGCGGGACTTGAATGGCACACTTGCAGTCCACAGCGAAGGCACAGGCAGGGGAGCGGTCTTCACCTTGAAGCTGCCGCTGAAACCGCCGGCATCCACGTCATGAACGATCAGCCAGACAGTCTCCTGCCCCGCATTCTGATCATCGACGATAATGAGTCGATCCACTCCGATTTTCGGAAAATACTCGGCGGGCAGGGCGCGGGTGGGGGGCGTCTTCAGGATCTGGAGAATGCGTTGTTTGGCAGCACGGAAAAACCTGTCGATCGCCCCGGGTTCCGCATCGATTCGGCATTTCAAGGGCAGGAGGGGTTGGCGCTTGTCCAGCGCGCTCTCGATGAGAATGACCCCTACGCGATGGCGTTTGTGGACGTGCGCATGCCCCCGGGGTGGGACGGAGTGGAGACCCTCGAACGCATCTGGCAATGCTATCCGGAGATGCAAGCGGTTATCTGCACGGCTTACTCGGATTATTCATGGGATGACATGGGCCGCCGGCTTGGCCTGGTGGATCGGTTGCTGATACTCAAAAAACCTTTTGATACAACGGAAGTGTTGCAGCTTGCCTATGCCCTTACCGCGAAATGGGCTCTGGCGCGGCAGGCAAAACTCCGCATGGAAGACCTGGACCGCATGGTCCGTGAACGAACCGAGAAGTTGCAGCGGGAAATCCAGGAACGAAAGTGCGTCGAGGAAGTCTTGCGGATTTCCGAGGAACGATTTGCCAAGGCTTTTCGAGCCAGCCCAATGGCGATGGCGATTCAAGACCGGGCCGGAAGGCGTTTTTTGGACGCCAATCCCAGCTTCCTTGATCTGACAGGTTACGATGCCGGGCAACTTCTTCAACGCACCGCGGAAGAGCTGCGCCTCTGGGAAAACGAAGGTCCGCTTTCCGCCGACACCCTCAAGGCTGGAGACGGAGTTCACAGCCGGCCCTTCCTGCTCCGGCGTGGCGATGGAATGACTCGCAACACGCTCGTTTGGGTCGAGCCGATCACCCTCGTGACCGGTCCAAGCCTGTTGCTCATTGCCGAAGACATTACTCAGCGTCTGAAGCTGGAGGGTCAGTTGCGCCAGGCCCATAAGATGGAGGCCGTCGGATGTTTGACTGCCGGTATCGCTCACGAATTCAACAATATTCTCACCGTCATCCAGGGTCATGCTTGCTTGTTGCGCGGCAACCAGGGCGATCGGCAGACCGCTGCCGAATCGGTTGAGCGTATCGTGCAGGCCAGTCAGCGCGCCGCCGCTCTTACGCGGCGATTACTGACTTTCAGCCGTAAACAGCCGCTCCAGCTCAAGCCGCTCAGTCTTTCCACCGCAATCAACGATCTTCAGAAAATGCTCGGACGACTGTTGGGCGAACATTACGAACTGCAGTTGGATTGCGCGGCGGACCTTCCGCTCACGTGTGCGGATGAGGCCAACATGGAGCAAATTGTTATCAACCTTGCCCTTAACGCGAGAGACGCTATGCCCGCCGGGGGCGTCATTCGGATTTCCACCAGTTACGTTAGGGTTAATGAGCGAGCCGCGCGTGAGGTGCTCGACGCGCGTCCGGGGCGATTCGTTTGTCTGACGGTGTCGGATACTGGCTGTGGCATGAGCCGCGAGGTTCTCAGCCACATTTTCGATCCGTTTTACACCACCAAGGAAGTCGGCAAGGGCACGGGATTAGGACTTTCCACTGTCCACGGAATCGTTCAACAACACCAAGGCTGGATCGAGGTATCGAGTGAGGTCGGCCGGGGCTCGGCCTTCAAGGTTTTCCTGCCGGCTTGCGACAAAGAGACGGTAGCGGGTGTGGTAGCCGAGGAGCCTTTTGGTCCGATGCTTCGATCGAGTTTCGGCGAGGCAATTCTAGTTGTCGAAGATGAGGAGATCGTGCGGGAAATGGCACGCGTAACTTTGGAACGAGCCGGCTATCGTGTATTCGAGGCTGCGGATGGCCCAAAGGCGGTAGCGCTTTGGAAGGAATGCCACACACATATTGATTTGCTTGTGACGGACATGGTGATGCCAAACGGGATGAGTGGCGGTGACCTGGCGCGGACGCTTCAAGCTTGGGACCCGCGCTTGCGTGTCGTTTATGTGAGCGGTTACAGCTCGGAAGTGCTCAAAGGGGATGTTGGTTTGCAGCGACAGGTTGAATTCCTGCGAAAACCGTACGATGCCCATGCCTTGCTCAAGGTCATCAAACTCAGTCTGGACAATCCGATGGGCGGGCACATCTCGGCAGCGCCGTTATCAGCCGACAGCGTGGTGAGTGGTGATAAAAGGCAGCCGCCCCTCTCCGCCATATTAGCCAAATCGGCGAGGTTGGGAGAGGGATCGACGGAGAAAAGGCTGTCCTGAAAAGCGCAGTTCCCAGTTGGTATTAAGCCGCGCAGCGAAGGGAAAGCGCGTTTCTTATTGCCGGGCATTGGACTTCTGGGCACGTTGCACCACGGCAATGGGGTTTGCCTTCCCCCGAAAGCTTTCGGGGGAGAACCGCCCGAAAGTTTTCAGGGCTGATAACTCCTGTCGAATAACATCCTGTCGATAGGATTCTTATGCTGAACTATTTTTGGGTTGGTCTGGGTGGGGCGATAGGCACCATCGGACGTTTTTGGATCAACGATCTCGTCTCACGTTTTTGGGGCGAGACGTTCCCGGTCGGCACGCTCCTGATCAACGTTACCGGGTCTTTCGCGATCGGGTTCTTCGCGGCGCTGACAGCGCCGGAAGGCCGGTGGCTGGTCTCGCCCGCGTTTCGCGTGTTTTTCATGGTGGGCGTTTGCGGCGGCTATACGACTTTTTCCTCGTTCAGCCTGCAAACCCTCAACCTGGCGCGCGATGGCGAATGGCTCCATGCCGGGGCCAACGCGGTGCTGTCGCTTGGGCTTTGTCTCGTGGCCGTTTGGCTCGGCTATCTGGCGGCTCAGAACTTCAACCCAATGAAAGGACATTAGTATGATGCACCTGCCTCAGGACGCGATGTTGTTGCGCATTTTTATCGGGGAATCAGACCGGTGGAACCATCAGCCGCTCTATGAGGCGATTGTGTTGAAGGCGCGCGAAATGCATCTGGCGGGCGCGACCGTGTTTCGGGGGCCGATGGGTTTCGGCAAATCGAGCCGGTTGCATACCGCCAAGATTCTCCGGCTCTCCATAGACCTCCCGCTCGTCATCGAGATCGTAGATTCGGAAGAAAAGTTGAACTCCTTCCTGCCCGTGCTGGATGAAATGATGAAGGGCGGACTTGTGACTTTGGAGAAGGTGAAAGTGATTAAGTACGCCGCTGAACAGGATGCGCTCCAGTCGCCGGAGACCTAGGCTGTGTGAGCACCGAGCGCGTTTGATCCCAACTTCACAGGAAGTCTTTTGGGGTGGAGTGGTGGCGGAGGGGGAGCTATTCATATATCAAACCGGCGGCGTGGTTAAGGGATGGAAGCGGACCAAAACTGACCGAAATCGGTCCGTTTTCCGATTTCGGAACGGCTGGGGGAAATCCAAACTTGACCAAAACTTGACCAAATTGGGGCGTTTTTTCTGTTGGATGATATTCTCGCACGGTCCATGGCGCGGACTGATCTGCCGAATGCGGAGTGCGGAGTGCGGAATTCGTAAACTGCAGGCCGAACCTCGCGCCGACAACGTCCCGAACCTGTTCCAAGGCACTTTTGGGCATGATTTGGCCCGTTTTGACACCGGTTTTGGTATGCGCGGGGAAATAGAGGAAGGATGGTCGAGGGGCGAGTGTGGGGCGCGGTACACCCGCGTACACTTTTGTACACCTGGGTACACCAAAAACAGAATTTTCGGAGGATTGCCCGGTCGTCCGGGTTGACGGTCCGGGAAGAAAGCGGCGATGAACCGCCCGCCGCCCAAACGCCAGAAGCCCTCTCGTTTTGTTGAATATATTCATGACCTGCGAGCCCCGTCCAACGGCGGAGAGCCCGCTTTCAATTCCGTTCGCGGCCGGGTTTGCGGCGCTCATGGAACTCTGTATCATGTCGTTTTCATACACCTAGCACATTCAGGTTAGTTGCACAAGACAATAAAAGTATTTTATTTATGTGATACAATAAGGCAAAATAGGGGCGAGCAAGTGTTTAGCCACAGATTTCACAGATGGGGAGGGCCTAGAACTTTAGACGGATTAAACCTGGCGAAGGCGGAAGGACTGCCGCAGTCCAAAAGCTGGCGCATGTTCCGGCGGCCTCGGTGACAGCCACGAGTCCGTGAAAACAGAGAGTCGAAGTTCGACTTCCCATCACAGACGGGGAAAATGGATTTTGGCCACGGATGGAACACGGATTCAAATGCACAAGAAAAATAAAAAAGGTCCACCCTCATCCCCAGCCCTTCTCCCCCAGGAGAAGGGAGCCTCGGGGCTACCGCCCGGGATTACGGGGTCGGTGCCTTGAGCAGCAAATCGATCTTCTGGCGGACCTCGTCACTCATCCGAATCAAGGGAGGCCAGCCACGCTTGTGACCCTCGCCCGGCAGTTTATGGGTAGCGTCGATGCCGAACTTGGAGCCGACAGCGAGGTCGGTGGTGGCATGGTCGAGGACATCGGCGGGGCCTTTCGTGAAGATGCTGTCCCGCTGCGGGTCGGTGTTGGCACAGAGGCGGAACAGGACCTCGCTCGTGTGGTGGACGTTCACGTCGTGGTCCACGACGACAATGTATTTGGTGAACATCATTTGGCCCATGCCCCAAAGGCCATGCATGATTTTATAGGCCTGCATCGGGTAGTTTTTCCGGATGCTGACGAAGACAAGGTTGTGGAAGACGCCTTCGGCGGGCAGGGCGATATCCACAATCTCAGGGAAGTTCATTTTGAACACGGGCAGGAAAAGTTTTACCGAGGCGCTACCCAGATAAAAATCCTCCATCGGCGGCACGCCGACGAGGGTTGCGGGATAAACGGCATCCCTCCGGTGAGTGATCGCCGTGATGTGAAAAACGGGATACGCCTCGGGCAGGGAATAATAGCCGGTGTGATCGCCGAACGGGCCCTCCTCGCGCAGCGG
>CAIQQM010000309.1 GCA_903873945.1 uncultured Verrucomicrobiota bacterium | reverse complement strand
TGCGGGGATATTTTTCAAAGACCTGCTGAATCCTCCTGAGGATGGGCTGGATGGAGGTAACAGCCGCGGTCAGCTTGAACAGTTTTGGATTATCCTCGGAACTTGCCTCCATCACCCAGTCGATAATTTTAGCTGCGAGCTCCGCATTTTGGGAAACGACATCACCATCAGTCCCATCGCCCCCTTGCGGGCACGAGAGGCTGTATTCCACGCCCATAGCCCCGGCTTTTTCGAGCTTTCTGGTATTCGATTGCCAAGCCGCTTTGTCCGACTCATCCCGGCCGGTAACCGGCCCGCCGGAGGACGCCAGGGTCAACCGGTCCGGGAATTCCTTCACCAGGCGGGCGACTTCCCCGCAGACACGGTCAAGCGGATGCGCCGACACGTTGTCGCAATTGCCATATGTGGAAGGACCGAGCACCGCCATGTACTCGCCCGGAACGTGAATGGGCACGTTATCAAACGTTGTTTTCATCACCCCGCCGGACCAGCCATGTTCGTAAGCCTTCCGCATTTGGTCATACCCATCTGTGTGCGGGGCCGCTGAAAGCAGGAAGGGCGACAGGATCTTCCGGCCAAAGAATTGCGCGTCCAGTGGCACAGGACGCAAATTCAGGCCCGCGAGGGCCACGTGGCTCTTTGCTCGGTTTTTTATCTTTGGCAGCTTTTCCCCGCGAATGAATGCGTCGGCTTCCAATGCCGCGTTCTTCCCGGTCGCCACCGCCTCAACGACCGTCGAGGAGCCCAGGACCATATCGCCCGCATAGAAAACTCCCCGAATCTTCTTAATCGGCATCTTCGACCGGCTTCCGATGGCGGAGATGATCACATCAAACTCGCGAAAAACCGGAGATTCCTTCTTGTTGATGACAAAATTTTCCGGACGAGGTGATTTTCCGCCGGGCAACATCATCCTGGCGATGCGCAGTCCGAGAACCCGTTTGCCCTTATGCACCAGCTCAAGGGGTTTCGAGCAACCTGAAATTTCGATGCCGTATTCAATCAACAAATCCCGCTCATAAGCCGTCAAGGGCATATTCTCCTGCTTGCGGCGGTAGATGAGGTCCACCAATAATGCCCCGTGTCTCTTGGCAGTCGTGGCACAGTCCGCCGCGACGGCGCCGCCCCCGAGGATGGCCACCTTCTTGCCCGAGACGTCAATACGTTTCCGGTTCTCCAAATACTCCTGCCAAGCCAAGGCGTATTCCTCGCCTGGAATGCCCAATTGCATTGGTTCTTCCAAACCGGCGCTCACAACCACCGCATCATGTTTCTCCAAGAGCTGTTCCGGGCTTTCCACAGCCGCTCCCGGTTTGAACTCGATCGCACCAAGGCCTTTGAGGAAATCGATGTCCGTCCCGACCACCTTTTTATCCAGCCGGAAGTCCGGGATCAGGTTCGTCATTCCGCCCAGCTTCCTTCGCTTTTCATAAACGGTGACCTTATACCCACGCTGAGCCAGAACGCTTGCTGCTCCCAATCCCGCGGGTCCCGCGCCGATTATACCCACTGTTTTTCCATTCAGCTTCGGCGCTTTGAAATGGCACAGCCCGGCCTCATACCCCCGTTTCATCACGCTCGCCTGGACTGCAGGGATGTTGATGGGCCGATCGAAGGTCCGGCGAGAACACGCCTTCATGCAGAAATAATCCGGACAAACAACACCGCAAACCCAGCCAAGCGGGTTCGATCCCATGATCAATGCTGCGGAGCGGCGATAATCTGACTTTTCACCAACCCTCGCCGCCATGATGAAATCTGCGGGCGAACAATTTGCCGGGCAGGCATCCCGGCACGGCTTCTCTTCGCAGTATTCACACCGGGTTAGCTCAGTAATTAATTGTGCCTCGGTCAGGTTTCCATCGTTCTTTTTCATAGTTTCATCTCAAGTAAAATAGCCACATATCATGCAAACAACTAACCACCAACGCAACAACACATCTATTGCCGTTTCCCGACCGTTTTTTGTCAGGGTTTGGGCATTTTTTGATTATTATTTTCCGTGGCCACAGTATTGTTCCTGGCGCGGCGCCGATAAAAATCCGCTTTTAGCTTGGTTCGTTTGCCGAACCTGGTGTCGCTGTTCACTCGCCAGCCCTGGAGGCACTTCCCGAACCCGCAACTCTTACGAACTGGCGCTCGTGTAACGCCGCACAGACACGCGCCAGCCCCATTCGGAAACGCAAAAACAAACAATACTCATCGCCAGCAACAGAAGGAGCGGGACGAGCGAACCCAATTTGTCGGCCAGCAAGCGAACCGGCACGTTCGACACGAGCAACATCGGAATGGCGAATGTGAACACCGCCCGGAACCAGCCGCGAAACGCTTCATCGGGCATGCGCGCGATGTTAAACAGATTGTAGTAGCCCCAGACAATCCCTTGCGCGCGCACCGTCCAGAAACTGATCGTGGCCAGCAGGAACATCAGGGAGTAGTGAATCGCTATGCCGGCAATGGAAAGCATGAGGAATCCCGTTATCTGGAGGGCGGTCGGCACAAGATGCAACTGATGCGCGGCATAAGCCATTATCGCCACTGCGGAAGCGGCATTGACAAAGGAGCCCAGGTCCACCTGCCGCACTGACACCAGGAAGCGCGTGTTTACGGGGAGTAACAGGAGGAAATCCAGCTTCCCGGTTCGCACGAGTTCGGAAAGGTTCGTGCAATTGACCAAAAAGAATGCCTGGAACATCTGCTGGATGAAGTGGCTCCCCCCAATCAACAGCACCACTTGCCATTTGGTCCAGGTGCCGATGTGGTCGGTGTGCAGGTACAGCACGCCGATAAACGATAGCTGAAGTCCGAACCAAAGCATCTCCACGACAATCCAAAGGACAAAGTTGGTCTTAAAAATCATCTCCCTCGTGACGGAGTTCTTCCACAACTCAAAATAAATGTTCAGGTAACGCGCAAACAAGGAACGCAGAGTGTCCCGAGTTTCCACGACTGCGCCGGTGTCCCGGATCCCCCCGAACTTTCGATCGTTGACTTTCAATTGCCAGATCATCGCTTACCCTCCCACCGCAGAATATTTTCTGATTCCCCTCCGCCACGCACACCGCGCCACCGCATAGGCGGCCATTACCCAGAAAAGTTGAAGCAGCAAACCGCGAATTAGCTCCACACCCGCCGCCTTGCCCATGTAAATGCTCACCGGGAAATAGAGCTGGTAGGGAAATGGCGTGTAATAGAGCGCCCGTTCAAGCCCATGCGGCAGAATATCCAGGGGAAACAGGTGCCCGCTGGCGATAAACTCAAAGGCGAACAGAATGAAAATGAACGTGGACACTTCCAAAACCCAGAATGCCAGCATGGCCATCGCATACGAGATGAAAAATTGAAGCAACGCCGTGAGAACCACTGAGACCAGGAACAACCCAAGAGCAATCCAGCCCGGCGGCAATACGAAATACTTTTGCAGACAAAGGATAAAGACTCCCAGCGGCACCGCGGCCACCGCCATATATGCCGCCCGCCCCGACAAAAACAAACAAAGCCGGAACCAGAGATAATCTATCGCTTTGAGAAGAAACTGGCTGATGTTGCCATCCTTGATGTCGGTCGCGATTTGCCAGTCATCCTCATTTACCGCCGTCAGCGCGTCCACTACGGTCGTCAGGAGGTAGTATGAAACCATCTCCGCAAACGTGTAGTTGCCGACCATCGAGCCCGCTCCGTTGCCGGCGTAAATTGTTCGCCAGAGGTAGAGAACCGCGATAAGCGGGACGAGCCCGAAAAGCGCCCGTACCAGGAAATTAAATCGGTACGTCAGGTTGTTCTGAATTCCGATGTTAATGACATGCCAGTATTTCTTCATCCCACAAGTTTCGGCCCACAGCCTATCGCCTGCCCCCTGGTTTGAAAAGGCGCGTCCGAAAACTCCTGTTGTTCCGCCGCGAGTTTTTCTCCCGGGTCCAAAGGCGCGCGTGCTCGTTTCGGGCACCGCGCTCCCCGCGCCGCACCAGGACTTTTCCCACTGAACCGGCGGTTGTCTTCAAGTGTTAAACAGACCAACGGGGTCTGGCATCCCCTATTGCGGCGGCCGATGTCAATGAGCGGACATCCATCACGTCGCCGGCGGTTCGCCCGAACCTGTGAATTTGATTTGCTGTGTTTCTGTGAGATGACTACGGTGGCGCCGCTGCTAAATTGGCGCAACGAAGGGTTTGAGCGATATTTGGTCGCACTCTATGACAAAGAAGCCGCTGACACGTGAAGAACTGGACGAGTTGAGCGCAGGTTTGAACAAGGTTGCCCGGAACCTCTGGTGGACCTGGGATCAGGAAGCGCAGGAAGTTTTCCAGGAACTTTCTCCGCGAGGGTGGCAGAACCTCTACCATAACGCGGTCGCCATTCTCCACGAAGTCTCCGAGTATGAACTCAAAGTCCGGTTGCAGAACCCGGATTTCGCCGAGCGGGTGCGACAGGTGCTCCAGGCCTTCGATGCCTACATGGGCAACCGGCACACTTGGGCACATGAGCACGCTGCTTCTCTGCGGTCCAACCCGGTTGCCTATTTCTCCGCCGAGTTTGGTTTCCACGAAACTTTGCCCATTGCCGCCGGCGGCCTTGGCATCCTGGCCGGCGATCACACCAAGTCTGCCAGCGATCTCGGTCTCGGCTTTGTGGGCATCAGCCTCTTTTACCGCGAGGGGTATTTCCAGCAGGCCATCGATCCGAACAATTGGCAAACTGAATATTACACGCTTCTCAATCCGAAGAACCTTCCCATGGAGCCGGTGCTCAACAAGCAAAACGAACCGCTCGTCTGCCATGTTGAGATCGGCATGAACCAGGTCGCGTTCCAAGTCTGGCAGGTCAACGTCGGCCGCGCGAAGGTCTATTTGCTGGACAGCAACCGTCCGGAAAATGAGCAGCACTTTCGCGACTTGACTCTTCGAGTTTATGGCGGCGACAGCACGACACGGATTATGCAGGAAATCCTGCTGGGCATCGGGGGCGTCCGCCTGCTCCGCACCCTTGGCATCCAACCCTCAGTTTTTCACATGAACGAAGGCCATGCCGCCTTCCTCACGCTGGAGCTCCTGCGCGAGAAAATGGCTGCGGGCGCGAATTTCCAGGACGCCATAAACCGAACCCGGGCCGAGTGCATTTTCACCACCCACACTCCGGTGGAGGCCGGGCACGACCGTTTCAGCTCCGATTTAGTTGATTACGCCATGCACCGTTTCCGCACCGGGATTTCCGCGCCGTTTTCGGAACTGATGAAACTCGGCCGGATTAATCCACAGAACCAGCAGGAGCCGTTCTGCATGACGGTGCTCGCGCTGAAACTGTCCCGCGCGGCTAATGCTGTCAGCGAGTTGCATGGACGCGTCAGCCGTCACATGTGGCACAGCCTTTACCCGGACAAACCCGTTGATAAGGTTCCCATCGGCCACATCACCAACGGCGTTCACCTGCTCGGCTGGATGAAGGGCACCGCCCGTCGCGCGCTCCGCCGCAAGCTCACGGGCCGCTCCGCAACACCTGTTCCTCCCAACCTGCGGGCCGGAAACCTCGATTGGGAAGCGCGGGTTCAGGATCCCGAGTTTTGGAAGCTGATGGCGGACCCCGAATTTGTTTCCGACGAGGAACTCTGGGCGCTCCGCTACATACTCCGGCGCGAGCTTATCGAGTTTGCCCGCCGCCGGCTGCTCATCCAGCGTCAGCGCCTGGCACAAGGGGATTTCATCGCCTTCGATCAATTACTCAACCCGGACGCCCTAACCATTGGCTTCGCCCGCCGTTTTGCCACCTACAAACGGGCGCCGCTTGTTTTCCAGCAATTGGAGAACATTGTCCGCCTGGCGCGCGACAAGACCCGGCCGATTCAATTCGTTTTCGCCGGCAAGGCTCATCCGCGTGATGATGACGGCAAGCGCTATATCCAGCACATCATTCATCTCAGCAAGTACAGCAACCTTCAGGGCCATCTCGTCTTTCTCGAAAATTACGACATGCACGTCGCCCGCCAAATGGTCTCTGGCTGCGACGTCTGGCTGAACACACCACGGCGCCCCCTAGAAGCTTCCGGCACCAGCGGGATGAAGGCCGGGTGCCACGGGTGCCTGAATCTCAGCATCCTCGATGGCTGGTGGCGGGAAGGTTACGACGGCACCAACGGCTTTGCCATAGGTGAAGACGCCCACCCCGACTCCGTCGAAGCGCAGGATCGGATTGACAGCGCCAATCTTTACAACGTGCTAACGCAGGAAATTATTCCGTTGTTCTATGCGCGCGACGCGCAAGGCATCCCGCGGCAATGGATCCAAAGGATCCGGCGCGCCATGGTCACCCTTGTCCCGCGCTTCACCACCGCCCGCATGGTGCAGGAATACACTGAGAAATATTACCTTACAAAATAGGGCGTGCGTCGGCGGAGGATCTGTATCACTCGCAAATCTGCCGCTCATCCTGACTCGATGCCGCCGGTCCGGCGGGAACCGCGCCGGCAAACCAAATCTGTTCCGGTCGGGGCAAGGGGGCCGGCTGCCAATCAAAAGCCCGGTTGACCACGTGCCGCATTCTTTCAAACCACCAATTCGCCCGGTTCAAGTGCCGCTGCCGGCGGTCCATCGGTTGACACCCGCGCGCCTTCCCGAAACTCAGCTCTAATTGTCTCTTAATCATAATGTTCCTTTTTTCGCGAAATCCTAACGAGAGGGGTGGGACAAATACCGTCCAAGGCTAAAATAAATTTGCCTCCATTTTGAGCCATCCAATGGGGTAAAAACCGCAATTCCCGGCAGCCGCCAGTTGGATTCCAATTGCCGGATGAGGCCAAAAGGCGGGCAGTAAAAGTCATGGCCGACCTTTTCCGGTCGTGGGTGAGTGGGTTTGTCGTTTGAAATTTCATTTCCTAGAGTACACTTTGACGGGTTTTGTCTTAACGCCAACTATGTGAAATATGCAATCGGACCGATTTACCATTAAGTCGCAGGAAGCGTTGCAGGAAGCGCAACGACTCGCCCAGAGTTACTCGCACCAAGAGGTCGATGGCGAACATTTGCTGTTCGCGATGATCGGCCAGGCTGAGAGCCTTATCCCGGAGCTCCTTGAGAAAATCGGCGCGCCGCCATCCAAGCTGAAAGACGACCTCGAACGCGAACTTGCGCGCCGCCACAAGGTCCAAGGCAGCAGCTCAACCGATTTGTTCCTGAGCGCTCATTTAAGAAAGGCTTTGGACGCCGCCCAAACCGAAGCCGGCAAGCTCAAGGATGCCTACATCAGCACAGAACATCTCCTGCTCGGCCTGCTGGATGAAGGCGGGCCCTCTCTGAAAAAGATATTACAGGCCAATAGCCTCAAGCGTGACACTGTGCTGCAAGCTTTGGCCGACCTTCGCGGCAACCAGCGCGTCACCGACCCCAACCCCGAGGATAAATTCCAGGCCCTCGACAAATACGGCCGCGACCTTACCGCTCTGGCCCGCCAGGGAAAAATTGATCCGGTCATAGGCCGTGACGAGGAAATCCGCCGCGTGATGCAGGTTCTGACCCGTCGCACGAAGAACAATCCCGTGCTCATTGGAGAGCCGGGCGTGGGTAAAACCGCCATTGCCGAGGGCCTTGCCCGCCGCATCGTCAGCGGCGATGTTCCCGAAACACTCAAAAACAAGCGGCTCGTCGCGATGGATTTAAGCGCGATGATCGCCGGCGCCAAGTACCGCGGCGAGTTCGAAGACCGGCTCAAAGCCTTCCTCAAAGAAATCGTTTCGAGCGAGGGCAAAATCATCCTGTTTATTGATGAGTTGCACACACTCGTCGGCGCGGGCGCAGCCGAAGGAGCCACCGACGCTGCGAACATCATGAAACCACAGCTCGCGCGCGGCGAATTGCGGGCGATCGGCGCCACGACCCTCGACGAGTACCGCAAGCACATCGAGAAGGATCCCGCGCTGGAACGCCGTTTCCAGCCGGTGCTGGTCTCCGAGCCCAGCGTTGAAGGCACGATCGCCATTCTGCGCGGCCTCAAGGAGCGTTACGAAGTCCACCACGGCGTACGGATTCAGGACTCCGCCCTCATCGCCGCGGCCACCCTTTCCCACCGCTACATCGCCGACCGCTTTCTCCCGGACAAGGCAATTGATCTCATTGACGAAGCGGGCTCGCGCCTGCGCATCGAACTCGATTCGATGCCGACCGAAGTTGACCAGTTGGAACGGCAGATCCTGCAACTGGAAATCGAACAGAGCGCTTTGAAAAAGGAAAAGGACGAAGCTTCGCGCGAGCGGCTGAAGAAACTGGAAAAGGACTTAGCCAACCTCAAGGAGCAATCGGGGCGCCTAAAGGCCCAGTGGCAAAACGAAAAGGCGGCAATCAACGCCGTCAGTATCATCAACAGCCAGCTGGAGCAGGCCAAACTTGAGTTGGAGCAAGCCCAGCGGCAGAACGATTTGAATCTCGCGGCGCAAATCCAGTACGGCCGCCTTCCCGACCTGCAGAAGAAGCTCGCCGCCGCCGAGAAATCCTTGCACGAAAAGCCCGCCGGCGGGCGCCTGCTCAACCAGGAAGTTGCCGACGAAGACATCGCCCGGGTCGTAGCGGCGTGGACCGGCATCCCCGTGTCCCGGATGCTGGAAAGCGAACGGGAGAAGCTGGTCAAGATGGAGGAGCGCCTTGAACAGCGCGTCGTCGGCCAGAGGGAAGCCATCGAGGCCGTCTCCAATGCCTTGCGCCGTTCCCGCAGCGGTTTGCAGGACCCCAACCGGCCGGTCGGCTCATTCATTTTCCTCGGCCCGACTGGCGTCGGCAAGACCGAAACCGCCCGCGCGCTGGCTGAATTCCTGTTCGATGATGAGAACGCCATCATTCGCATCGATATGAGCGAATACATGGAGAAGCACACCGTCGCTCGCCTCATCGGCGCACCTCCGGGGTACGTCGGCTACGAGGAAGGCGGCCAACTTAGCGAAGCGGTGCGCCGTCGTCCATATAGCGTCATTCTGTTCGATGAAATTGAGAAAGCCCACCATGACGTCTTCAACGTCCTGTTGCAGGTGCTCGACGATGGCCGGCTCACTAACGGCCAGGGCCGGACGGTGGATTTCCGGAACACGATTATCATCATGACCAGCAACATCGGCTCACCCGTGATCCAGGAGTTTTACGCAGGTGGCAAAGCGTCCGCAAAGGACGAGGCAGAACTGGAACGGGCTGTGAAACTCGAATTAAAGGCACACTTCCGGCCCGAGTTTTTGAATCGCCTGGATGACATTATCGTTTTCCACAACCTTGACGAAAGGCATCTGTCCCGGATCGTCGACATTCAGCTCAAGCGCCTCGAACAGCGGCTCACCCGCCAGCAACTCAGCCTGGAGATCGACCGATCCGCCAGGCAATTGATCGCCAAAGAAGGCTACGACCCGCAGTTCGGAGCCCGTCCGCTCAAGCGGGCCATCCAGGACCTTGTCCTCGACCCGCTTGCCACGAAACTGATCGCCGGCGAATTCAAAGCCGGGGATCGCATCAAACTCCTTGCCCGCGATGGTACGATCGCCTTCGAGAAAAAGTAGTCCTTGTCCCGCAAGTCAGGGATTCCCCGACCGCACCGGCTTACACGCCACGCGGATGAGGATCGGGTGGCGGGGGGTGATTTTCGGGACAACGCCCTATGGCTGCGGCAAAAGCGAACTGCGCCGATGCGAACTCTGCCGTTTTGCGGGCTTTTCGTCCACACCAGCGCAGTTGAATTTTGAGACCGGGGGTTACTTCGGCAAGTTATCGGCCTCAAGCGAATTCACGAGATCTTTTTCAGCCAGCACCCAGTCTTCGAGGGTCAGCGGATGGTCCGGCAGCTTGTCTCGGAACATTTCGTAAGCATGCTGGCGCACCATAGCTTCGGTAACCCCTGGTGTAACGGGCCTGGGCTGGTTTACGGTTTGTTCAATTTGTTTTTTCATGCCGCACATCCCTCACCCATTAAGATAATCCACTGCAACGCGCTTGCAAGACGTGCAAAGAGAATTTTTTGAGGGACCACGCCGGGGGGGGGGCAGCATACTTTGCTGCCAGGGAACAGAAAAGCGGGACAACACCTGCTGGACGGAACGAAAGTTTGCGTGCAATTTTTTTTCGAGCGTTTATAAGAGTGCTGCCGGGCCGCCGACTGCGGGGCCGCGAATTCAGACGAAAACATTATGAGAACTCTTCCGGACAAATTCCTCGGTGCGATGATTGCCGTGCTGCCGTTGCCGGGCGCGCCGCGCTACGATGGCAATGACGAACGGATTGTCGCACAGGCCCTGTCGGACTTGCGCCATTACAACGAGGTTGGCGCCGATGCCATTGTGCTAGAGAACAGCCATGATTTGCCTTATGTGAAACCGCCGCTTCCCGCAGAAGCCGTGGCGACAATGTTGCGGGTGGCGCGCGCAGTGCGGAGCCGCTTTGCCGGGCCGATAGGGATTCAATTACTTGAGGCGGCGAACGAAACCGCGCTAGAGATTGCGCACCAGGCGGATCTCGATTTTGCGCGCGTGGAAGGCTACGTGTTCGCGCACGTGGGCGGGGCAGGAGTGATAGAAGGGTGCGCGGGAAAGCTTCTCCGCAAGCGCAAAGAGCTGGGGTGCGAACACATCAAGGTCTTCGGGGACGTGAAGAAGAAACATTGCTCCCATTCCCTGACAGGAGATCTGGACATCGTGGATGAAGTCAAGCAGGCGGAGTTTTTCCTCGTGGACGGAGTTATCGTGACCGGCGCACGGACGGCCGAGCCACCATCGGCTTTGGAGTTAAGGCGGGTCAAGAAGCATGGGCACGTGCCGGTGTTGATTGGCTCCGGCATGACGGCGGAGAACATCAAGACTTACTTCCCGCTGGCGGACGGATTCATTGTGGGCTCGACGTTTCGGGAGAGTGGAAAATTCCTCGGGCTGCTGGAGCGAAAACGGCTGGACGGCTTCATGAAAGTCTTCCGCGGTTTGCGGGGGAAACGGCGCGGTTCCTCCAGTTAAAACCCGTACTATTTGAACGCGCCGCAGCCAGGGGCCGAGCGGCCTCATTTGCCGGTCAAACCGCTTTTCTGGATCGCATTTTGGATCCGGGCGGTTTCAATCGATTCAATTTTAATGGCGATTGAGTCCAGCGGCTCTTCGACGGAAAAGAGCAATCCGCCGACCATATGAATGGTGGTGGTTTTGGATTCGACTTCGACGAAAAGAATGTGCTCACTGCTGATGACAATTTCTCCGCCCCGATTGATCCGGCTGAGCTTGATTAAAGGCATACTGATTGCAGTCTGCCGACCCTGCCATGATTTTCAAGCCCGTTTAAACGCGAGCCTGTGTGAAAACTCCCTGGCGGCAAGTGGGATGAAGTGTGGCTCGTAGAGGTTTTTTCTCTTCGCTTTTTGTTCCGCCGCAGGGATCGGATATAACCGATCCAGCCCGCGGGATGTGCTATCCGGGTTATTGGT
>CAIQQM010000308.1 GCA_903873945.1 uncultured Verrucomicrobiota bacterium | reverse complement strand
TTCGACTGGAGGAATGGCGGCGGCTCCAGAAGCAAGCGAAGTCAATGCGATCAGAAAGACCAGCCGAACAGTTTTCACAGTCATGGCTGCTTTCTTTCGTAAGTAATCAGTTCCGCATTTGTCATTTCAGGGGACCTGAATATATTTTCCCGCCCTTCTGAAATTTCAAAGTAAAAAGAACCAAAGCGAGGATTTATGTCGGTCGAAGTCCTTCGGACTGCACAGGACTTGATGTAATCACCCCAGCCCTGTCTGAATTGGTTCGTTCGATCGCTGATATTCACTGTGACTTCCTTGCCACTTTTCACATATACCCAAGAGCCAGTGAAAGTCGAGGCAGGAACACTCAACACTCGAACACGGAGAGATTTTCCAGGAGCTTGGTAAGCAATGAGGCCGGCTATGTAAAAGGAATCACCTTTCTTACCGTATGGCAGTTGTCCAGTCACTCCTGTTGGAGTGATCAGATCAAGCTCGCCAAGAACGGCAACGTTGAATTTTGCACGCCTTCCGTTGTCTCCCTGCCAATCGTTCTGCTTGTCACCAACTATTGCTTGGAAGTTTGAGGGTAACGGCGACAATCTGACGCTAGTAATATTGGTTGCATTCCGCGTGATCCACGCGATCACTGTCCCTTTCGAGTAGTCATCAACCCCTTCCCAATTGAAAAGTCCAACGACGGTATTTGTATCTTGCGTTTTCAGCGCAGATTCAAATTTACTGCGCAATTGTTCTGCTGATGTTGGTGAGTCCTTGGCAAATGCAGAATAAACAAAAGCGAGCGCCGAACCTACAATCGAGACAATTAAGCGGTGCTTCACCTTATTCCTCCACCGGTTTGTGCTTCGTGCGGCTCGGCGGTTCGAGGTAGCGATACGGGTTGTTCGGGTTGTCGCTCGAGTAAGCGAACGCGTCACGATGGTCGAGGAAATAGCGCACTGTCTCCGCGGGAATCGCGAAGCCGAGGCCTTCGCCAAACGTGATCTTCATGTTCGTCACGCCGACAACTTCGCCGCCAAGGTTGAACAGCGGCCCGCCGCTGTTGCCCGGATTGATTTGTGCCGTTGTCTGCAAATACAAATCACCCTGCATCTGGCGTGTCTTGGTGCTAAGGATGCCCTCGGTGACAGTGCGTTCCAGCCCCAGCGGACTGCCGATGGCGAAAACGCGTTCGCCCACCACCAGCCCGTCCGCGCTGCCGAACACGATGTATCTGGATTTCGGCGCGTCCTTGTCCTCAACTTTCAGGAGCGCAAGGTCGGCGAATTTGTTTAACGCCACGATGCGCACCTGCTTGTAGGTCTTGCGCTCGAACTGGCCGCCTTTCTGGAGATAAACCTCCACCGAAATCTGCGTCTCGCCTTCAATGACGTGAAAGTTCGTGATCAGAAAACCCTCGTCGTTGATGAAAAAACCGGAGCCGAGTCCGCCCGGCGTGCGCACCTGCACGACGGCTTCGCCGAGCTGGTTGACCAGGTCGCGCACGTTGCGTTCGGGCGCGGGTTTCGCCGCGGCATGGTAGAAATCGGACTTCGATTCGATGACCGGTCCGGTTTCGATTGCCGCCGGTTTGGCGCCGGCTTTTTTGGCGGAGGATGTTTTAACGGACGGTTTGACTTCGTTGCCTTCGGAAATTTTCGCGATGCTGCCGCGCGGCACGACGAGCACCGTGTAGCCGACATCCACGGCCACCGAGTCGCGTTTTTCCGAGAGGATTTTGCCGGTGATGG
>CAIQQM010000307.1 GCA_903873945.1 uncultured Verrucomicrobiota bacterium | reverse complement strand
TCTGGCTGGGCCTCATGCCCGGCGGTACGCGGAATTGCAAGCAGAGTTAATTATCAGCAGGCGAGCCCCCCCCCACGACCGGCGCCCACTATAGGAGAGTAAGCAGTGGCCAGACCAACAGAGCCTTGCCCGTTTTACGGAGTGCAATGCGAGTACGTGCCATTGGCGCACGCCGCCTCCTCCGCGGCGCTGATCGAGCGGCAGCGCATCGCCCAGTGGCTGCGGGACAACAACGCCGAAATTTGTGATTGGTTTCCTACAGCCATTGCCGGGGCCATCATTGATGGTGAGCATTGGGGAGACACAAAGTGAATTATGTGCTACACGGGTATAGTATCCCGGGAAGCATCATGGCGCGGACACGGTACGAGACAGTCGAAGACCTCGCTAGGGAGAGCTTAGTCGCGGCGCGTGTCGGGATCTTCCTCGGCCGGGACTACGAGAAGATGCCGGACAACAGTGGGGGAGACTACCTGTATACTTCCCCGGTGAAGCCAAGCGTCGTCGTGGAAATAAAGACCCGCACGAATGCTTACGGCAAGTACTCCACGTACATGGTCAGCAAGGGCAAGTACGAGCGCCTGTGTGGCTGGCACGCCAAGGGCTGCAGGGCGGCCCTGTTTGTGCATTGGACTGACATGGTCGGGTACGTCATGGTCCCCTGCGACGGGATCACGTTCGGGAAGGGCGGGCGCACCGACCGGAATGACGCCCTAGACACCGGCACGATGGCGTATATACCCACAAACAATTTCAAAAGTATCGGACCGAACGTATTCTAGGAGTAAAGTATTATGGCATACCTTGCGATCAAGTTGCTCGCCACCGCCTCGGTGGTCTTGCTCCCTATCACAAAACTTTACATTGATTATCATGGCCCCCTGTACACGAAGACTGAGGAGCGCATCGCCGGCGCGCTGGCGGTCTCCACGATATTCTGCATGCTTGGTACCATCATCACGATAGTCTGGACGATCCTGCCTTGAGCATCAACCGCGCCATAGCCGTCCACCTCACCAAGGCGGTCGGGACGATGTAGAGAAAGAGAGAGCAATGTCCTCTATAAACAGAAAGCTGTCTGTTGTTTTGACGTCTTGCCTCGGTAGCATGTGGTGCTTTTATGCATTTGTACTTCTGGAAATGTCGCCTATAGCCTTCCCGCATAGCATGGACACAGTACTTTACTTGTCTAACTGCATGCAACTAGCCTTTATGCCGGCCATCATGGTGGGGACCGCGATCCTCAATGAGGGGGCGGAGCGCAGGGCCAAGCAGGACCACGAGATACTGCTCCAAGAGCTGCAGATGCTCAGGAGCGTAATGCGTACCCTAAATTTGCCCCCAGAGGGGCCATACAGCGAGGAGAGTAGCAATGAACATGATGACGAGCCTATTTCCCCGCAAAGCCCTCCAGAGTGCCCTGAGGCGGATTGGGGAGCTTGAGCGCAGTAATGAGAGCCTCCACCGCCGTCTGGTGCAGAGCGAGCGCACTGTCCTGTCGCTTGAGTCGGACGCCGCCAGCAAGGACGCGCGCATCCGCCTCCAGAAGGAGGAGATAATGCGCCTGACGGCGATCCTCAGCCACTCCCACCCGCGTGACCCCAAGACTGGCCGCATCATGGCCAAGGGTGGCGCCAAGTGATCGGCTTCCATATCCCCAACGTCGTCTTGGTTCCCGCCATCGCGTCCCCGTTGGTGGGCGTCATTGTGTTGAGTGTCGCCCTCCAGATGATCCACCTCTTGGAGGGGGAAGGGAGGACGTGGCGGGGCCGAGTGTCGGCCTGTTGGCCAGTGCAATCGCGCCACTGGCCGTGATGCTCGCCATTGCCGTCATATTCAACTAAGCCATTGAAAGTAAACGATCTGCGGAAGTCTCCCAGAGGCTTGCGGAAGCGACTTCCGCAATCGTTGAAAACAAAGGATTTTTTTGCGGAAGCGACTTTCGCGTAAGTCCCCTACAGTTTTACAGTATTTTTGCCCTTCCGCAGGCGGCGAGGCGGCGGTATGCGGTGGGTTCTGGGCGGTTGGTGTTGCGGTGTCTTGGCACGCCTCAACGGAAGTGGAAGTCGCCCCTGCCGGGGCTTTGTTCCACCCGCCCCTCCGGGGCTTTCCGCTCGGCGTAGCGTTGGGTGTTGTGGCTTTGGGCGTTGTGGCTTTGGGTGTGGAGGGCGGGGTGGCTGGAGCTGGCGGGTTGGGTGGCAGTGGCGGCAAGCGTGTCGGCGTGTCGGCTGGCGGTGCCGCGATGGCCGGATCGCGCGGCCGCAAACGGGCCGGGCCGAAGTCTGCCCTGACGCGCACGATTGGGGGGAGGCTCTACACCAAGCACCCCGGGGAGGAAGTGGCTGGCCGGTGGGGCTGGTGGATCTTGGTCCATGTGCCCGGCTGGTCCCGGGGCGGGTACCAGAGCTACAAG
>CAIQQM010000306.1 GCA_903873945.1 uncultured Verrucomicrobiota bacterium | reverse complement strand
GGGCGGGTAACGCACGCATAGGGCGCAGGAATGCCATAGAAATCCGTGTGCTAACCCGCCTCGGCGTAAGCGGTGTCAGATTCCGGGCGGGTAACGCACGCACAGGGCACAGGAATGCCATAGGAGTCCGTGTGCTAACCCGCCTCGGCGGAGGATCGGGTAACGCACGCATAGGGCGCAGGAATGCCATAGAAATCCGTGTGCTAACCCGCCTCGGCGTAAAGGAGTCCCCACACCAATAAAGACAATACAGTTGCTGCCGCATATTCAAAGAAGTCCGGACATGTTTTTCAAAGACTCAAAGCAAGACATGGCTGACTCCAAACTCCAAGAGAAGATTCCGGCGGGGGGACGGGAAAAATCGAAAATCGAAAGCCGAAAATCGAAAACAGGATTCCGGCGGGGTGAGGACACCACCGCTCGGCGACCCCTAGAGGTTTGGCCGAAAACCCCTTGTTGGGTTTAAGTAGTTGAGTCGTTTTTTGGGGTTGGTGCGTAGAAGGGGAAACGCACGAACTGGAGTTTTCGATGTTAGGGAGAGATCCACGTCAGCGGACGATTCACACAGCGGATTCCTCGTACCTTGAGTTTGTCGGTCCGCAGACCTTTTATGGATTGTTGGCCGAGCACCGTCAGCAGTGGTTTCCTGACGAGCAGTTCGCCGGGTTGTATGTTGAGGACAACGGTCGTCCGAGCGTCTCGCCGAACCTTCTGGCCACGACGGTGTTATTGCAGACCTATGACGGGGTGTCGGACGCGGAGGCCATTCAACGGTCGCGTTACGACCTGCGCTGGTTAGTGGCGCTGGGTCGCGAGATCGGCGAGACGCCGTTTGCCAAGAGCACGCTGCAGCGGTTTCGCGGGTTGTTGATTCTTCACGAGGAGTATCGGCAGATCTTTCAGGTGTCGTTACGGTCCGCCTTGGACCAGGGTCTGATCGGCAAAGGCAAGTTGAAACTGGCGTTGGATACGACCCCGGTTTTCGGGCGGGGTGCGGTGAAAGACACGTACAACTTATTAGCTGATGGGATCAAACAGTTATCCCGGGAACTGGCCCATGCCACCCGTCAGTCCCATCGCGGTTTGCTGAAGGCGCTGGGGATGCTGCGCTATCTCGGCAGTTCGATCAAGGGCGAGTCCGACGTGGACTGGTCGGACGAGACTTCGATTCGTCAGTTCCTGACGGGGATCGTGGCCGATGCCGACCAGCTCCTGGCGCTGATGCGAACGGTTCGCGAGGGACTGGACGATGCATCCGCGACCGATCAGAAACTGGTGGCCGCGTCCGAGATCCTCCGCGCGCTTCTGCTGCAGGATGTGGAGCGCAAAGACGACGGCACCACCGAGATCAAGCACGGCGTCGCGAAGGATCGCATCGTGTCGGTGACGGATCCCGAGATGCGGCACGGTCACAAGAGCGCGAAGCATCACTACGACGGTCACAAGGCGGCGCTGGCCGTGGACGCTGAAAGCCAGGTGATTACCGCCGTCCAGATCCTTCCCGGCAATGCCCATGATCACACCGGGGCGCTCGAGATGGTGGAGCAGAGCGAACAGAACACCGGCTGCGAGGTGGCAAAGACCATTGGCGACTGTGCCTACGGGGATCACCAGACCCGTCAGAGCTTTGCGGACGCCGGTCGGGAACTCATTGCGCGCGTTCCGAAACCACCGAACACCGGGTTCTATGTCAAGCCGGACTTTATCATTGACCTCGTAACGAAGACGATCACCTGTCCCCAGGGACACACGACGACTCACCTCAAGACCGTGACGAAGGACGGAAAACTCTTTCAGTTTCCCCACCATGTCTGCGCCGCCTGTCCCGTGCGAACCCGGTGTGTGAAGAGTCCAACCCACAGTCGAACGATCTTCGTGCACCGCCAGGAAGATCAGATCCAGAAGGCCCGCGCTTATCAGAAAACCGATGCCTTCACCGAAGACATCCAAGCCCGACAGGTCGTCGAGCATCGGATCGCAAGGCTGATGCAACTGAACATGCGAAAGAGCAAATTCTTCGGCAGAGCCAAAACCCTCTTCCAACTCGTCATGGCTGCCACCGTCGCTAACTTCACCCGGATCTTCCAAGTCACCCGAAAGACCGGGAAAAAGGGACCACCTTTGTCGCTCATGGCGCTGATCACCACCATGGCCACAACCCTAATCTACCGTCGCCGCGCCCGTGTCACACCACAACCGTGCTACGCCACAGCACCTTGATCTGCGCGCGACTGCCAAGCCAAGCAACACGAAAAGACGATCCCCCAAAACCGACGGTTGTCGGCCAAACTTCTAGTGCTTGTATTCCCTCACAGCCAGCGTGGGCCGGGCGTCAGGGTCAGCAGTGGCAATATGCGGTATTACCCCATCGGGTCCTGGGTGGGCGCACTGCCAGTGTTCCGTTTCGAGTTCGGCTCGGACCCGACCGTTACCGGCCCCGGCTTCTTCTTCGATGACATGATGATGTGGGGTCTCGTAGAGCCACCAACT
>CAIQQM010000305.1 GCA_903873945.1 uncultured Verrucomicrobiota bacterium | reverse complement strand
CCTGTCCCGTTACGGTAACAATAGCCGGAAGGGGTGTTTTCCCGGATGATCGGCTTCACCAGCGCCAGGAAGAAGTTTTCGGCATGCCAGGTTTGGCCCCGGTGGTAGAGATGAATGTTGAAACTTGCGGGATGGCTGTCGAACTCCGTGTGGACAAACAGGCGCGGCTCCGGCACGGCTTCGAATATTTTCGGAAAGGCGTGCAGCAGATCCGTGAGTTGCGAGCGCAGCGCCTCCTCGGAACCCGCCTTGAAAGCGATGGGAGCGGTGCGAGGGTCTTCGCGCTGGTAAGGATCAGAAAAAGGCGCGTTGTTTTTCAGGTAAGCCTCTTCCGCCGTTTGCAGCGCGCCCTCGATTTGCATGTCGGCTAGCGAGACAATTTGCTCGTTGACCTCGAATTCCTGCCGGGAACGGTGATCATGGATCTTGAGTCTTCCCGGAGCGTCCATGTCGGAAAAGATGATGTCCACGTCCTCCTTAAGATGCACAATGCAAGTTGCGGCTCCTGGAGGCAGGTGTTTTTCCCGGATGGAGCCGAGGGTCAGATGGGGTTCGATGTCGCTCCTCTTACCTTCCTCGCGCACGGTGGTCCGGCTTGGCGCGAAATCCTCGACCAGCTGCTCAACCAGGATGACTTTTTTCCCCTGTTGCAGGCTGACCTTTCGCCAGAACGTTGGCGCCTTAATCGGTTCTCTTAACTGATTTTCCATTTTGTTTGCTTCAGCCGTTCAAAGAGGCATTCACTCTGCATAACAGTTTGCGGATGTTGACGACGCAGACGAAGTTGTCGTTCAGCGGCATCCAACTGAGCGAGGTGCCGAGCGCATTTTAGCTTTGCGTCACCCCTGGAGCAATACCGGCTTTTTGTGCGTCTTGGCGCTTATGCATTCGGAATTCCGTGCGTTGCCCTCGCATTTTCTTTCGTGTTCAAAGCAAAATCCGGTTGGTCCCAGGTGTCCGGCTTTCCTGGAGGAGGGCAGCCTGCCGCCACCCAGCGGATGTTCTCCATGTAGCCCCCGGAGAAACCGCTAAATTCCGGTTTCCGGTCGGGAGCGATCTCCAGCGTGTGCAGCGTATCGTCTCCCCCGTGCCGGAGACCCGAATCCGCTTTTACTCGTTGGATGATCGCCTCCTCGATTTCCTCGGCTGCCTCCGAGTCAAAGGGGCCGGCCACCACCTCCAGCGATACTCCGCCACAGTCTTGGACCAGGTAAACTTGGCTCTTCACGGGATCAAAAGTTTGGTGATTTCGGGTGGGATTCGTTTTTCGTAGGTGCCGGCCGGCAAAGGCAGGAACGTCAGTCGGGCGAGCTTGCGGCTGCCCGCCCTGTCCCGGGTCCGTCCGGTGACGAAGCGCAGCTGCTGTCCGTTAAACTCGCATTTTTCGACTTCCACACGCGTCAGTCTCTGTTTGCGGCAGGCCATTTCCTGCCTTTTATGTTTCGCGCCGTTTGGGCCGCCGGCCTCCGGGGTTTTTCCAGGAAGTCCCGCATCACGGCGTCAGGTTCAGGGTCGCGGCTTGCGGCCGATCCAGTACCGAGAGATTGCTAGGAATTCTTAGCAAGGCAAGTTCCTTTTCCCAATAGGGTCACGCTCACAATCGAGCATGGCCCGAACCAAAACACCCGCCAACGTCGTGGGACCGCAAGTCAGGAAATTGCGCAACAAACTCGATTTGACCCAGGAGGAGCTGGCCGCTCGCTGCCAGCTGCACGG
>CAIQQM010000304.1 GCA_903873945.1 uncultured Verrucomicrobiota bacterium | reverse complement strand
TGATCCACGAGCATCTCCCGAAAGCCCACCTGCGGGTTAGCTGACCAACAGGTCCTTAAGGTGACACCGCTTCCGCCCGTTCTACAACTGCGTCCTGAGTGTTCCAGGGCGCCCCGTTGACAAAACTCATACCCTCGCGGGAGGGGAACAAGCATCGAACAAGAATTTAACGCAAAGGCGCTAAGACGCGGAAAAATCGGGATAAAACGCGGCGGGCGAACGGAGGCGGCGGTCGCTCATGCCGACAAACAGGTCACGGGTGCCCCGCCTGGATACGGATCATTACCTCGTTGCGGCGCAGACAGGCGGGCGTCCACGGCGGATCAAAGTAGCCGAACATCGGTTCAGACTGAGCAGACATCCGCTCCGCCTCCAACCACGACTTCAACTTCTCGATAGCCTCCGCTTCCTTCTTTGGATTCCGTCCGCCGCGGAAGCGGCATATCGCAAATCGTCCGGCTTCGATTGCCCTAACTTTGACAGACGAGTCCGCCGGCCCGGGCACCTGGGCCACAGTCATGTTCGCCGGCATCACGAACGCCATTGTGGCGTTGGCAGCGCTGCCGCTCATGAAGACGGGTGTGGTCATCGCGATCTTCCGGCTGGCATCGTTCCGGCCGGAGATGAACCGGAACAAGCGGCTAAAACCGCCGTCGCTGCCTTCTGCCGCCATGGAAGTTTCGACCAAGGTCAAGGCCGGATAATCGCGGACCTCGAATTTCCCATCGCGACGCACGACCTTGTAAGGCGCACTCTCATAGCCGGCCCGGGTCGCTTTGCAGCCCGCCACCAGCAAAACGGCAGCGACCGCAAACACCGCCAAGCATATGACAACCTTCAACACTTGCTTAAACTAGCCCCATATTGATCGCAAAGCGAGGGGCGGCGAATTCGACCGGTATTTCAGGGGCGGCGGCGGCGCAGCCGTTGCGAAAGCGGACGAGGCCGCAGTGACGTGTCCAGCTGATGGGCTCGTCTGATTTCCGCCGCAGGAACATGAAATCATTGCGGAATGCTCTGACATTGGTTGGTTGCCAGGCAGCCTGAGATTGTTGGTTTTTAAGGAATTCCGAGCCCCGCTTTATCCTGATTGTCCGACTGGTGGCAGTGCAACCACGATCGGGATATGTTCCGTTTCCGCAGTTTCCATTTGATGCAACGCCTCGTCGTGTCCAAGGAGCAACGCGGCGGCGATTTGTTCCGGCCCGGCGGTGAAGCGCCCGACCGGCAAAGGCCGGAGCGGACGGAACACCTGAATGCGGATTCCCGCCGGCGGCTGCCGCATCAGAGCGAGGGCGTTGTTGTAGTTCACATTTTGAAACGCGGTCCAGACGCGGGCCACCACAGGAAACTTCGGATAAGCCAGTTTCCCCATCCAGCGCGGCACAGGCTTGAGCCGAAACGCAGGGTTGTGGGTCATCACCACGGTGATGTCTGTCGCGCCGTCGGCGATCGCCTGTTGAATGGGAATAGGGTCCGCCACGCCACCGTCAGCGTAGGGTTTGCCGTCAACGAAATCATATCCACGCGTCGCCATGGCCAGGGAAGACGTGGCGCGGAGCGCCGCAAAGACCCGGTCGTCGCAGATGCGGAAGTAAACCGGTTCACCGGTGTGACAATCCGTCAACACGATGAAAAACTTTGTGGGCGCTTTTTGCAACGCCTCGACGGAAAGCGGCGCGCGCTTACGGATGACATGATCCACCAAGTAAGCCAGATCAATGATCGGTTTGTGGTGGAGAAAATTACTTTTGCGCACCACGTTGCAAGCCAGCTCGCGCCAGATGGTCAGACCCGTATCCCACATGTCGGCGACGAAATACGCCGCAGAGCAAGCGCCCGAAGAAGCCGCATAAACGAGGTCGTATCGCCGACGCCCGCTCTCGTGAAGATAAGCCAGCACACCAGCCGCCCATGCTCCGCGCATCGCTCCGCCTTCCACAATCAATGCTGTCTTGCGGCGGGCGACCGGCTCTGCATTTCCAACCATCGGCGACGACATCCCATTCCTTTCACCGGCGAACCCGGTTACGGTGCGTGGGCTCCGGACGGGATTCCTTCAGCTCAACACAACCGTTATGCGTTCATGAACAATTAAGCAGCCAGTAATTGCGCCTTGGCCTCGAACCAATTCTTCCGGTCGCAGCCCGGTTGCCGTCCTTCCGCGAGCCAAATCTCGTAGGCCTTTAATGCAATCACTTCATACGAAGGGGCGGCTTTATGTTTCCCGGCACTTCGAACGTTCAAATTGGGGGACTTGGCTGGCACAGGTGTTTTTTCATACTTTTTTCTTTCCGTTTTTTTGTTTTGAGCCGCCATTGCGACTCCGACTTTACAGCGTGGGGAATAGAAGGAGGGTTGGGGGCTGCCCAAATGAATGGCAGTCCGACACCTGGTAAACTCAACTCCGTAATTAACCAACTACACTCTCTGCCTTAAACCAGAATAAACAAGGTAAATCGGCATAAATCGCCCGCCGGGACACCTCTCTGAATGAATTTGTCCTGAATTATTGCCGGTAGATGAGCGCAGACGTTGAAAGTCTGCGCCGTGGCCTGTGATTCGCCGGGCGGAGTCGAGGTTCGACTTCCCATCACAGACGGAATTAGCCACAGATTGCACAGATTTCACAGAACTTCGAATGGGAATTTCTCGCAGAGAACGCGAAGACGCGGATTTTGGTTTTGGTTTGAAAATGCCGCTTATTTCGCAGGCGGCAGCAAATTCAAGAACTCAGCGACCGCCCCGGCATAACTGCCTTTACAAATCAAATGATGATTTCCCAAGGGGGTTTTCAGGAAACAGCTTACATCGGCATCCAGCTTCAGCCTTATTTGGGTTCTGCAAAGATTGCGCTCGTTCAAGTTTTCTAAAATTTTCCCGGAAGACACAAAGTGTTCCTTCAAGGAAGAAGAGAGTTTAAAGATGGTAGCCGGGCCTTCCCGGATTAAGCCTTTTATTCCGACACCGATTCCTGATTCAAAGTGCGTATCCAGCGCATAACTGTCCGCCATGCAAAGCGGGAGGGTGCAGTGAGCAAAGACAACCTCATTGTCCCTTGTGTTTATTCTTGAAGGATTCGCCATGAAGACGGGCTCACCAGACAATTCGTGGAGAATCACCATGGATAGAAGAGCGGGGACATCGCCCTCACAACCACAGATAATGCCCTCGCTGTTGAGGATCGAAACGGCAGCGCAGCCCGTGGATTTCAAAGAGCTTAAAAGATCAAAACAGCGAATGGTCAGGCCGCTTAAATCATATTTTCCAACGATGGATTTCAGGGCGGAATAGATGCCCAGCGCTTTCTGAATTTCAGCCTGATCAAAACCCTTTCCCTGAAGAGCCTCGGTATACGAGTTCTTAACGTTGTTGTGCAATGGTATCTCCGACAGGATTTCGTCCAAAGGCAGGTCCAGCAACACTATGCCGAGGGTTTTCCTTGCATTTGCATAGTCAACCTTGCTTGAAATCAGCCAATCGGAAGGCTTCCCTATAACGCCGAACCTTTTCCCATTAATCCTTTTTTTTGCCGTAACCGCTGCCTTGAAGGTTTTGATTCTTTTTGCCACGCCCGCAATGTCTCCATGAAGTATCTCACCTTTAAGGTTGTTTTGTTTTAGAAACGACAGGATTTCCATGGAGGCCGCCAGGGAATTATGCATTCCACTGGAGAGAAACAGGTACGGTTCATGAAACTTTTTATAAATTTTCTTAAATTCGCCTTCGACTCCGCCGGATTTAATGAATATGAGCGGGCAATCACATGCGCTGATATTCTCCAAGGGAACATTGACAAACTTATCGCCCAATTCTTTCTCGATGGAAGTTACAAAGCCCCCCAAGGTAACATCTATGTTTTCCCCGTCGTGTATATTGGAAACCAAATTATAAATTTCTAATGACACAGTTCACGTCTCCGTAATTTTTTTTCTTACACTTATATAATTTGTTTGATGAGGGATTGCCGCAGGTTAGCGGAAACGGGGTTGGCGGTCCAAGGAGGAAATGAGGGAGCGGAATTTTAGCCACAGATTGCACAGCCGGAATTAGCCACGGATTGAAGCCGAAGGTCGGCTGCCCAAGATTAAACACGGATTTTTCACAGGAGGAAACTGAGACAACGGAGGAGAGGGATCTGGCCACAGATTGCACAGATTTCCGGGGCGGGAATTTAACGCAAAGACGCAAAGACGCTAGAAGAAAAGCAGGGCCACGGATTCGGGAACGGAAAAACAGGCGCGGAAACGGAATTTGAGCCACAGATTTCACAGATTACACGGAGGGGACTTAGCCACTGATTAAACACTGATTGAACACGGATTTTTCACAGGAGGGGAACAAACATCGAACGGGAATTTCTCGCAGGGAACGCAAGGAGGCGGAATCCTGACGAGACTTGGACCAACCTGGCGGCAGAGATGCCGCCGGCTACGGCAGGCAGGATGCCCGCCGCTACTCATTTGCCACGGAAACGCTTCTCTCTACATAGATGCCGCTCCTAACGGAGCTCTGCGTGTTTTGGCTATCCATCAACGGCGCGCCCGGGGCGCTCGCCCGCCACATAGATGCCGCTCCTAACGGAGCTCGAAACGTTTAGGGAATACCTTTCTACAACGATGCCAGCCCTACGGGCTTCCCCCATTCATCTCGTCAAGGAAGGCCGAGTAGATTTTGCGCCGACTCACCAGGCTGTGTAAAAACTCCAAAATGACATTTTGGGAGAACAAAAAAGGTTCTCGAATCCCTGGAGCATTTTCATTGGATTCATGGCCGCAAAAAGGCGCAAAATCCGCAATAACATTGGCATTTCCTTGAAGGTGACGGCTACAGATTTAATTAAACCGCTCTAAAACGCGACGAAGCTCAGCACCTGCACCTCTTTCCTGAACACCAGCCGGATTGTGTTCCGGTCAAATTGAACATCCAGCGGTGCGCGCTGCTGGAAATGCTCCCAAAGCTCGCGGCCGTTCCGGGGATTGATTCGCTTGATGCGCAGGTAGGACAGCGTTTCAAACCCGGTCTGCGGATGGTACGGATTTTCTTCCTCCTCCTCAGGGGAGCTGTACGACTCCACGACATAAACAAAGTCACCAGAGACGTAATTGACCAGGCCGCCCGGATGGGCATTCCATAAGGTTTTGCCGGTGACGGGGTCGATCTTGAGGATCGCGGAACTTGTCTTCTGCGTAATATCTATCTGGCGCGAGTACTTGATGCTCTCCGGACTGGCCGTTGTCGTATTCACGTAAGCCATCCCCTTCTCATCAAAAAACAGACCGGCGATCCCCACCGACGGCAGGCGCCAAAGCACATTGCCCGTCGCCAAATCAAAAGCTGTCAGGACTCCCTCGTCAAAAACATAAAGCAGGTTCCCACGTTCCACGCAAGGCCCCCGACCGTATGGCGCAAACTCCTCCCCCAGCGCAGCCTGGCGACGCGGCATGTTAAAGTTCAGGCCGGCCTGCCACAGCTGCCGATTCTCTTTGTCCAACACGAATATCCTCTTGTTTGCGGCGAGCACATTCACGGTTTTCAGCGGGAACAGCATCGGCTGGCCGGACAGCTCCCCGCTCCAACCGCCTCCAACCGCCGCATCCGGCTGCCGGATAGTCACCGCGTAGCGGCTTTCGTCCTCGTAAACGACATCACCGCCACGCGAGCGCTGCATATCGTTAAGGATTTCATTGGCCGCTTCAACTGACTTCGCCCCGGTGAGCCCGCCATCGAGCGCCGGCTTTGCCGGAGCCGCTTTCATGGCGCTGCGAGCGACAACCCGGGATTCAACCAGCCGCACGGACATTGCAACAAACCCATCTGCTCCGGGAACAAGTGAGAAGCTTTCGCGAGGCTGCGGTTTCGCTGTCGCGGGCAGGGTTTTGCGGCGCGGCTGGTCTTCCATCTCCGCCAACGCGCGTTCCTGGTTCATGTTGCCGGCGAGCAACGCCGGCAAGGCGATTCTCTCGGGCAGGGACAAATGTTGGGCCTGCTCGGCCACCTTCGCCGGGTCCATGGCCTTGCCCGCGTCCCGCCCCGGCAGCCCGGTCGGCAGCCCGGCCATCGGCAAGCCACCCGAGTCACCGCCGGCGACGATTTCAGCGGTCCCCGCCGCCGTGTTCACGAGATTGCGGGCCGCCGCCGGGCCGCCGATCTCCGAAGCTCGCAACTCACCCGTGGCAAGATTGACGCGCATAACCTCCGCCGCACCGAAACCGGTTCCCGCGAGGAGCAATTCGTCACCGCGCTGAAGCCTCCCGCCAAACCCGGCCTTGAGGGGGATCTCTTTCACCGGGCTCCCGGTGTCCCAATCGTAACGCACCAGGTTGCCCGGCGATGCGACCCAGATGTTTTGGCCGAGAACATGGAGTTCAAGCGCCGCCGCCGCCGCTCTCTCGATTCGTTTCGTTAACGTTTCGCGCGATGGTATTCGGGGAAGATCCTCCCGGCCTTCCCTTGCAGCCTGGTCAACCATTGCTTGCAGGCTTTTGAGCTCGCAGGCGACTGCAGCCTCAATCTCCTCCCGCTGAAGCAGCCGGCGCGACCAGATTTCCTTCCTCTGCTTCATGTCATGCCGCGCCAGAGTGTCGCCATGCAGAAACACGATTTGGTCCTGCCCGCAAACCCACGACTGGCCGGAATAGGCCGGCTCCACAAATCGAACCGAATACACCGTTTTTGGAACCGACCCGAACCAGGCATACCAGAACCAGACGCCAAGGGCCCCCAACGCCGCCACCCCGACCACCGCAGCGAGCCAGCCCATTTTGCGCCAGAATCGCGCCTGCACCACAGACTGCTGCCGGCCATAGACAGGGATCTGGATGCCCTGCGCATCGGCCATGGATTTGCACAGCGGAGAACAAAGGTAACCAAACAGTTCCATGCATTTCGGGCAAATTGGCTTCGAGCAGAGGTAACACTTCCCGACAACCAGTTCACCCGGATGTTTGGAACACTGTTGCGGCGCCGCTGCTTCGGCCTGATCCCCCTCCGCCGCAACAGCACCAGAGGCCGCAACGCCAGCCTGGCCGAGTTCCTGCCGGATCAGGTCATTGACGAAGTCGGACGCGTCCAGTCCGCAGGCCGGGCAAACGAATTGCACCGGGTTTTGCGCCATCCCGGGCGTGATGTCGAAATCATATTTGGCACCGCATGAACACTGGATTTTCATTTCGGGTTCAGCAAGACCACCCCCTCAGTCAGCATGATGGGAAACGGGGCCCGGGCCGGACATGATTCGGCATGCCCGTCGCAAAACAGAAAATTGCCGCCATGTTTGCCGTGGTTGTTTCCCGGCGGCTTGCCAGAGCTGGAAAAGACAAATTCGCCCGCGAGTTTGGGTCCCGTGTCCACCTGCGCGTCGCTCATCAAGATCTCCTGCGCGTTTGCGGCGCGACGGCCCATATAGTAGGAATAGCTGATCTTCCGGTCCGGAAACGGTTCACCTGCGGGCAAAGCCCCATCCCTGCTGCCGGGACAGATGAACACCGCCGTATCCACCGTATAATGCGGCACAAGTCCGGCGAGCACCGACCCGGATGTGCGGGCGTTGGCGGCTTCCGGAAACCTGCCGGCATGTTCATTGGCGTAAATCTCCAGCGCCACATGAATTTTCTGCAGGTTAGCCTGGCATTCCGTCAGCAGTTTCTGCTGCCGGCCGGCCGAGCCTGAGCTCCAAAACAACGTCGTCAGAATGAGCATGAGCGCGACCACAATGAGGAGCTCGATCAGCGAGAACCCGCCAGCGCGATGCGAAAGGCGATCATTCGCCGGGCGGCGTTGAACTTCACGCACCTGTTTCACAACGTTCCTATACCGCAAATGCGCAAAGAACGCAAAGATGTGAAAAGCGAACAGAATGGCCACAGATGGGGAACGGGATTTTTGCCACAGATGGCACAGATTTCACAGAGGGGAAGGGAAGTTTGGCCACTGATTGAACATGGATTTTTTCACGGGAGGGGGCAAATCGGGCGGCGAGCCGCATCGATCCTGTCAATGTCGCGAAATGTTTTTTCGATTAACAACGAGCAAAGGCGGGGTGATAGGATGGCCACGTGAAAAATTCATTCATTACCAAATATCGGTTCATCGTGAGTTCAACGGTTGCGTTGTGCGTGCTGGCCGGCGCAACGGCATTGGCCCAGGCGCAGACGAACAAAATGCGGGTGGGGGTGTATGATTCGCGCGCGATTGCGATCGCGTATGGCAATTCGGCGGCGTTTCAGGGGTCCATAAAGGCGATCCGCGCCGAGTATGAGAAAGCGAAAACAGACAAAAACGACAAGCGCATGAAGGAGATTGACGCGCAGATGAGGCTGCAACAACGGCGACTGCACGAGCAGGGCTTCAGCACCGGCTCGGTGGCGGACACGATGGCGAAGATCAAGGATTCGCTGCCGGCGGTGGCAAAGAAGGCGGGCGTGCAGATTATTGTGAGCAAGTGGGAGCTGAATTATCAGTCACCCGAGGTGGAGGTGGTGGATGTGACGGATGAATTGGTGACGCTGTTCCATCCGGGCGAAAAAGTGCTGGGCTGGTTGAAGGACCTGAAGAATCATCCGCCCGTGCCGATGAAGGAAATCACCGACGACATGGACTGAGTTTTACCAGCGACTCTTTTACCGCACGAGGGCGCAAACGGAGAACGGAATTTTAGCCACAGGCCGAACGTCGGCCTCGCATAAGCACAGATTCCACAGAGTCGAAGTTCGACTTCCCATTGCAGCCGGAATTAGCCACGGATGGAACACGGAATCTTCCATTTCGGATTGCGGATTGCGGAATGCGGAGCGGCCGAATGCGGAGTGCGAAAGCGGCAGAGGACTGCCGCAGTCCAAAAGCTGGCGCAGGTTCCGGCAGCCCAGGTCAACGTGAAGCGTCTTGGACTGCGCTGCAATGTGCTGCTTTCGGTTTGGCTGACTGGAATCCAGAGGCACGCAAACATCCCACCGCACACCCGCTGCCAAAGCGCCAGGGGACTGGCGCAGTCCAAAAGCTGGCGCAGGTTCCGGCAGCCTCGGCGACTTATCTCGTGGCTGGCGGTCGGGGCTGCCTGCCGACGAGCGAACGGAGCGGTTCAGGGATTGAGGGGGACGTGTTGAAATTGCGAGAAGCGGTGGAGTGGTCGAACGCCCAAGCGCGAGTCGCATTGGCGATGGTGCCGCCAGCGCTGCGCAACCTATGTTGTCGCTGTTCTACCTGACCCTTCTGTCACGTCTCTTTTTGTTTTTCTCCTATACTCAGGTGACAGATGCTTTGCTCCACGCGTTTTAAGGATTGGCCAGCCGGAAAAACAGATTCCCGACCATTGGCGTGATAGTGACACCGCCGCCGCCGTTGCTGGTGCTGAAGGTGACGTTGTTTACAGGCTCAATTACGGACGGGGGATGGAGATCCTGTAGAACAACCGCGGAACTGCGCTCCGGTTGGTCGCCTGCGGGTCCGTGAACTGGTATTGACTATAGGAACCCTCTGCTGTTTCGCTCGGCGATCCCAGGATCGTCCAGTTACTAAACGGCAGCGCTATATTGGTCGAGGCATACACTATGAATCCGGCACTTGGAACATTGGTGAAACTGAAGGTGAAACCATTGCCCGGAGCAAAAGTAATTCCACCCAATAACGGAGCCGGCGGCAGCGCGGGCGTGGCATGTGCCTCGTTCGAATGGGCACTCTCCTGGCCACCGGAGTTCACCGCCGTAACCTCATAGTAATACGTCGTGCCGTTGACCAAACCTGCGTCGGTGTAACTTGTCGCCGCCAGATTGGTGATGGTCGCCTCCGAACCGCTGATAGTCGAACGCTTCACGTTGTAACTCGCCGCATCAGCAGAAGCCGTCCAAGTCAGGGTGGCTCGCCCAGTGCCTGCCGTAGCGGCAAGGCCGGCGGGAACGCCCGGCGCAGTCTCGCCAGACGCCACGTTCGAAGGCGCACTCTCGCCGCCGGTGTCCACCGCCGTAACTACATACCAATTTATATAACCTGCGACCGGGGCTGTGTCCGTGTAACTCGTCGTCGTCGAACTGCCGATGAGGAACATCCCTGCACTTGCGGGTGTGGGACCCCGATACACCTTGTAGCTGGTGGCGCAACCGCAAGCGGTCCAGTTCAGGGTGATTTGGCCGTTGGCGACCACTGCGGCAAGGCCGGTGGGCGCGGGCGGCGCGACCCCCGAAAGCTGGGTGATGGTGAAGCCGGCAATCCCGTCTGTGCCTTGGAACTGGAGGACCACTTGACCGTTTTGCGCGGTGACGTTAAATAGATTGTCGCCCCACCCCCCAGTCCTAATAACAGGTGAGCTAGTGGGGCAGGCGTCCGCACCGCCGCCAGTCAGGTCGTAGATATTGGATTGCCAAACTGTGGGGGGATAACTGTTGCCCACTACGTTGATTTGGTAGGCAACTCCGCTGACCAGACCGCCGATAACCATCTGAATGGAACTCGTCGCGTGATTGGACTCGAGCACGCCCATGAGGTTGTGGGGAAAACCCAGCGTGGAGTTTATCCCCTTACCGGCCTCAAACCAATTGTTGGCATCCCCGCAGGCGATGGCCGTTAAGGTAATGGTGATGGTGCCGTTGGCGGTAACATAGTTGGTAACGAGGGAGGAGCCAGTATAACTCGGCCGCCATGCTGTCCCCACGTAACCGGACACGAACAGATTAGACCAACCTGCGGGACACGAGTAAGTACAGCTGGAACAATGATTGACGATGTCTCCATAGAACGCGACCTGGAGAAACGGGCTGGCCGGCCCCTGGTAGATGGTGACGCTGATCGGATAGCTGGCACCCACACAGCCCGTGGCGGTGTTTGTGACCGTCAGCGTTCCAGTGTAAGTGCCGGCGACAGCGGCGGGCGGCACCGTGACCACGATGGGAGACGGATTGGGCAAGGCTGTTAGCGGGACATCAACGAATCCCTGGGCCGTGGCAGTGGCGCCAAAAGCAATGCTGTACTTGTCCGGGCTGCCGGTGGCGGCGCTGTAGGACAAGGTTGTGTTCGTCGCGCCGGAACAGACAGACGGATTCGGTCCCAAGGTGATGGTGGGAGAAGGGTTGACCGTGGCGGAAACCGAGCCGGGGGCGGAAGCGCACCCGCCGATGGTCACGGTGAGATTGTAGGTGCCGGCGGCGGCGGTGGTTGCCGTGGGAATCGTCGGATTCTGCGCAGTCGAAGTGAACGAGTTGGGCCCGGTCCAGGCATAGCTGTCGGCCGTGATGTTGGCGAAGAGGTGCAAGGTGCTGCCGGCACAAATCGTTGCATCGCTGGTCGGCGCCGGCGTCGTCGTCGCCTTCATCTCGATCGAATTGGTCCCCTCGCCCACAGCGTCCACGGCCGAAACCATGTAGTAATACAGGGTGCCGTTGGCCAATCCCGTGTCGGTGTAATTCGTGTCGGTCGTACTGCCGATGGTTGTCTCCCCGCCGCTGCTCGTTGCACGTTTTACATTATAATTCGTAGCACCCACAGCCTCCGTCCAATTCAAGGCGACTTGCCCGGTGCCGCCCACCGCTGCAAGGTCGGTCGGCGCCGCCGGCACGGTCGACATCGCTGTCGCCTTCACCTCGCTCGAATTGGGACCCTCGCCAAAAGCGTCCACGGCCGAAACCACGTAGTAATACTTCGTGCGGTTGGCCACGTCCGTGTCGGTGTAATTCATCGTGGTCGGACTGGCGATGGGTGTGTAGGGTCCTCCCTTTGTTGTCGAACGCTTCACATTGTAACTCTGCGCATTACCAGGATACTGCCAACGCAAGGTGATTTGCGCGTTGCCTGCCACCGCCTTAACCCCGGTCGGAGTCGCGCCAGTTTGCGTGACGGTGAAAGGCAGGGGGGTAATGCTTGTACCGCCAAACATCAGCGTGCCGCTTCGCTGCCTGGTGTCGTCGTTTTCCGCGACGTTATAGGTCATGTTGGTACTGCCCAGACCGGAGCCAATGGTGATCGTGATCCAGTCAACCCCGCTCGATGCAGTCCACGCGCAGTCGACGCAGCTCGCCTTCACTTTCACGACGTTGTTAGTTTTAGCCGCAAAACCGTAAGTGGCGGCGGCGTTGGTTGGAGTAACCGAGAGCGAGCAGAGGCCTTCACTCTGCGAGACGGTGAAAGTCTGCCCGCCGATGCACAGATGGCCTACTCGGTCGTTCACACAGTTGTTTACCGCGACGCTATAAGTCACCGTGCCGTTGCCCGTGACGCTCTCGCCCGAGGCTGGGCTAGTGACTTTGAGCCAGTCCGTCGAGTCGCTAACTGCCGTCCACGGGTATGGGTATCCCGAGTCGCATTCCATCGTCACACTCACGGATCCATCAGTGTATCCCGTGCCGAATTCATCGTAGTCGGCGTTGGTTGGGTTAAGCGTAATGGGGCAAATGTTCGTGCAAGAAGCACAGCCGTCCGACTTGAACAATTGAAGAGGTATCTCGGAGGCGCCAGAATCGTAATAACCTGTAATTGTGCCTCCAGTTAATGTTCCACGATACCCTGGGGTATCAGACACCGGGAAAGGTGGAGGGGCACCGCAATCATCCATGACCATCATGACGTTTGCCGAAGTGACACTCATTGTAGTGCCGGAAGCGGTTCCATGCACAGGACCCGCAATTCCGAGGTAGCCGCAAATCTCACAAACAACACTACAACTCCAACAGCAGGGTTCATTCAACATAGAAAAGCTGCCGGAAATAACACCATTCGTTACGCAAAGGTTTAATTGAACGGGTATTGAATAGACTGGATTTGCCAGGGTTTGATCTGTGACCATGATGCCCCCCGACCACATCCCACTCCAACAAGCATCGGGGATTTGTTGCACGGCGGCGGCTTGATGGACACCTGCGAGCAATGCCGCACACAGCAGCCAATTTTGAATCAGGGTTTGTTTGGTTTTCATAAAACTTCCTTTAGGCTATTAACACCGAGGACACATGCGAGGAGTGCCGTTGGCGGGCGCACCGAGTGAAGATGACTCCCCCGAAATGTCTTGGGTGCCCGTGGTTCTTTTGCTCTGAATGAATGCGTTCATCGGCAAAACAGACACTCCCGTACAGGGGTATTTATAGCGCCGTCGGCGGGGGCTGTATGTAGGGGGAACCCCTGTTTTTTCTGCCAGGAAAAACCCTACATTGGCCGGCGGGCGGTGCGTAACCGGTTGATGACAGGAGGGGCGGGATTCTTGGCCACAGGCCGAACGTCGGCCTCGCATAAGCACAGATTCCACAGAGTCGAAGCTCGACTTCCCATCACAGCCGGAATTAGCCACGGATGGAACACGGAATCTTCCATTTCGGATTGCGGAATGCGGAACGGCCGAATGCGGAGTGCGAAAGCGGCAGAGGACTGCCGCAGTCCAAAAGCTGGCGCAGGTTCTCCAGCAGCCACAGGCCGAACGTCGGCCTCGCATAAGCACGGCCGGAAAAAGAGAATCCGGAATTTTAGCCACAGATGGCACAGATTTCACAGGAAAAGAGAAGCGGTGGCGTGGTTTTAGGTTGCCCAGGCACGAGTCGCTTTGGTGATGGTGCCGCCAGCGTCGCGAAACCTACGTTCTCACTTTTGCGGGATTGATCTGTCCGTAATTCAAGGCCCGCTGCACAGCAGTGGACGGTTTCACGGTACCCTTTCGCGATTTCCGGTGAGCCGGAGGCAGAGGAATGTGAATTCCCTCCTCCTGGTGTCCAACTTTTTGCTTCTTCACCAGGCAACGATCTTTGATATGATGGGGGCGGGCCAAATTGGCCTAATGGCATTTTGTGAGTTTTGGGAATTGATTTATGAACTGCTTTGTCACCGGGGCTTCGGGTTTCATTGGCGCAAACCTTGTACATGAATTGGTGGGGCGCGGGCATCGCGTTAAAGCGCTGCTCCGGCCGCAAAGCGACCTGAGGGGATTGCACGGAGTGAAGTTTGAGCGGGTCGAAAGCGATCTGAGCGACATGGCCACGCTCACGGCCGCGATGGAGGGTTGCGAATGGTGCTTCCATGTTGCGGCCAGCTACCACCTTTGGCTGCGCGATTACGGTCCGATGTATGCCACGAATGTGGGAGGGACTCGCAGCGTCATCCATGCGGCAGCGCGGACCGGTTGCCGCCGGATTATTTACACGAGCACCGTCGGGTGCGTCGGGCTGCCAAGCCGGGCGGGCGGCAAAATCGTTCCCTCCGATGAGACGGCACCGGTTGCGGAAGAGCAATTGACCAATCATTACAAGCGCTCGAAGTGGCAGGCCGAACAGGTGGCGATTCAATGCGCGCGGGAAGGTTTTCCGGTCATCATCGTAAACCCGAGCGCGCCGGTGGGGCCGCGGGATGTGAAACCAACGCCAACCGGCCAGGTGATCGTGGACTTCTTAAACCGGAAGGTGCCAGCTTACCTGGACACGGGACTAAACTGGGTACACGTGCGAGATGTCTGCGCCGGCCACATTCTCGCGGCGGAAAAGGGACACATCGGGGAGCGCTACATTCTCGGAAACGCGGAGGGGAATTGGACCCTGAAGGAAGCATTCGCCGTTCTCGAGGAAATCACAGATATTCCCGCGCCCAAGTTTCGCATTCCGTATTTCGCCGCTCTCGCGGCCGCAAAGATGAACGAGACGCTCTCTTTCTTCACGCGCAAGCCGCCCCGGGCACCGCTTGCCGGCGTGCGGATGGCGAAGCACAAAATGTTTTTCAGCCCGGCCAAGGCCATTCGCGAGCTCGGTCTGCCGCAAACACCGCCCAGACAGGCGCTGGCGGATGCGGTGAATTGGTTCCGGGAGAATGGGTATGTGAAAGGCGGGCGCTAAGTTTTAGCCACGGATTCACAGGTATCTTTCATTTCGGATTGCGGATTGAAGCCAGAAGGCCTGGCCACAGATGTGGAACGGGAATTTAGTCACAGATTGCACAGATTTCACAGACGGGGAAAGGGAACTTAGCCACGGATGGAACACAGATTAAACACGGATTATTAAACAGGAGATAACAGAAACAGCAGAGGCGAAGGCAAAAGTCGAACGAAACAGGATTTTTGGCCATAGACGGGGGAAGGGGAATTTCTCAATGCCCGCCGTTACAGCGGAACCATAGAGAATGCAAAGGGATTTTCCACGAAACGATTTCCGGCTTTGAATCGTTTGCTCTCTCGTTCAGACTGTGCCGCTGAAAGATGCTGGCGTTCATATGCCATCCCGGATTTTTCAAGGTTCGCACTCTTCTAACCTGCGGGATGCTTTGTGCGGTTGTTGCGGCGGCTGGTGATGCAGCCGCGGCGGAGATTTCAACCGGCGAATCAACACCGTCCGTCGCGCCGCCGGCAAGCTGGGTCCGGCCGCAATTTTTTGACCGGCAGGCCGTCGCGACCGGGCTCGAAGCGAACGCCGACCAGCATTGGCTGCTGAACGAACGGCAAATCAATGCCGCCGAAAATGAAACTTTCTTTCACGTCGTCCGGCGGATGCGAACCGTGTCCGGGGTTCAAAGCGGCGCGAATCTTGCCTTTGATTTCAGCCCGGCCTACCAGTCATTGACTTTGCACTGGGTCCGGATTTGGCGCGGGGCGGATTACCTGAACCGGCTCGACACCAACAGGTTCAAGCTGGTTCGACGGGAACGTGATTTGGATGAATTCCTCCTGAATGGCGAGCAATCGGCCGTTCTAGTGATGGATGACGTTCGCGTCGGCGACATCGTTGATTATTCCTATTCGATCAAAGGAGCGAATCCGATTTTCGCCGGGCGGTTTTCGGCTTCCGTGCCGGTGCAAACAGAACAGCCTGTTGAACGATTGCTGACGCGGGTGCTGTGGCCGGGCCAAAGGCGTCTCTACGCAAAGGCCCACGGCTGCTCGGTTCGACCAGCCGCCGTGACCGGGAAGGAAACCATCGAATATACCTGGGATTTGAAGCAAGTCCCGGGATTCCGTGTGGAGGATATGCTGCCACAGTGGTGCAATCCGCAACCGTGGGTGCAACTCAGCGAATTCAGGACCTGGACGGAAGTGAACCAGTGGGCGCTGGCGCTGTTTCAAACCGCTTCACCGCTTTCGCCAGGACTTTCAAAAAAAATCGCCGAATGGAAATGGATCGCCAGCCGGGAACAGCAGGTTCTGGCCGTCTTGCGCTTCGTTCAGGATGAAGTGCGCTATTTCGGGATCGAAATCGGGGAAAGCTCCCAAAAGCCCGCCGACCCGTCGGTGGTGTTCTCGCGGAGATTCGGTGATTGCAAAGACAAGGCGCTGCTGTTCGTCACCATACTCCGTGCGCTGGGGGTTGAGGCACACCCGGTCCTTGTGAATACCGGGTTCCGCCACATCCTCGGGGAATTGCAGCCGTGCGCTGACGCTTTCGATCACGCCATTGCGGTCGCCCAATTTGATGGCCAGACCTGCTGGCTGGATCCAACCGCGAGCTATCAGCGCGGTTCGCTGGGAGCGCATTATCTGCCCAATTACGAATACGGCCTGGTGATCTCTCCGAAAACGACCGGCCTGACCGTCATCCCGCACACGACCGGCTTGCCGCAGACGACAACCATGGAGTATTTCCAACTCGGCGGGAAAACCGGTCCGTCCACCCTGAAAGTCGTGACCGTCGCGGAAGGGCGGGACGCCGAAAACCTGCGGGCGCTGCTGGCAACCAGCAAGCGCAGCGACATCGAGAAGGACTGCCTGCGTTTTTATTCCACCATGTATCCCGGAATCAAAAGGCCGTCCCCAATGGTCTTCGAGGATGATGAGCGGCAAAACAAAATTCAAACGACCGCATTTTATGCGATTGATAACGCGTGGATTCCATCGGACAAGGAGGGAGGATGTCGCTGTGAATTTTATCCGTCTGCCATCGCCGCCCTGCTCAAAAAACCGGCGGATGCGGAACGAAAGCTGCCGCTCGGGCTGAACTTTCCACAACATCACATTTTGAGGACGGAAGTGATGCTGCCCGACGTGTGGCCTGTGGATGCGGAGAACCGGACCGTTTCCGACGCGGCATTCTTCTTCAGAAAAGATTGCCGATGTTTTGGCAACCGGCTGGTGATGGAATACGAATATCGTTCCCTGGCTGATTCAGTTCCACCGGAGCGAACCGTCGAATGCATCCAGCGGCTCAAGCAGGCTTCGCAGTTACCGGGTTATGCTCTGAGTTGGCGGTAAAAAACAGCCTTTGAGACAGACGAAATATCGATCCATCGCCCCGTCCGGATGAGCGGCCGGTTTGACAATTCGAGCGCGGGTGTTAACGGTCCAGTATGAAACCATTTCCGCTTATTGCGGCGCTCTTTATGATGCAAACCAACGCGCTTTTTTCCGGATCCCTCTACGACCTCGCTCTCAAGGACATCGATGGCAGGAACACTTCATTGAAGTCCTGGCAGGGCAGGGTAGTCCTGATGGTCAATGTGGCTTCCAAATGCGGCTTTACGCCCCAGTACAAAGCGCTCGAGGCCGTTTATGAGAAATACAAAGACAAGGGCTTTGTTGTTCTGGGCTTTCCGTGCAACCAGTTCGGCCACCAGGAACCCGGGACCGGCGCGGAGATCAGGCAGTTCTGCTCGTCCACCTACAACGTCACCTTTCCGCTCTTCGACAAAATTGAGGTCAACGGCCCCCATCGCGCTCCGCTCTATGCTGTTCTTGCCGGAGAGGGCTCCCCGTTCCCCGGCGATATCAAATGGAATTTCACCAAGTTCCTGCTCGGCCGCGACGGCCGGGTTCTCAAACGCTTTGAGTCCCGCACCGCGCCGGACTCGCCGGAAGTGATCGCCGCCATCGAAACCGCGCTCACAGCGAAATGACCACGCGAAGGGCTGTTCGCGCTACGTGGGTCAGGCGCAATTGCGGCAATAGCCGGAAAATTTTATAGCGCGCAGAGCCGCCGTCGTCACCCGTGGCTGCCATGGGAAGTCGACCTTCGGCTCTGTGCCTGTAGCGGCGGGCATCCTGCCTGCCGTAGCCGGCGGCATATCTTTGCCGCCCGGCTAGAAACCGAACTTCAATTCATGAATCCGTGACTATGTTGGGAAGTTGAATTTTGACTCTGGGAAATGTGTGTTTTATGCGAGGCCGACGTTCGGCCTGTGGCTAAGTTCCCATTCCCCGTCTGTGGGGAAAGGAAAATGATGATTGCGGATTGGGCGGACCGTGCCTCGCGCGACTCTTTGGCCTGCGAGAGTGGCAGTCGCCGTCACGCCATAGCGGCGCTTTGGCGCGCCGCGAAGGCGGAAGGGCTGCCGGCCTTACCCGAATTTATTCGGGTTGTCATCGGGAAATGGCATTAGAGCTGAGTTTCACGCCGGCTCTTCATCACACTTGACATTCTTGACATTCATTCTGTTCACCCTATGATGACATGATTATGTCAACTAGTGACAGAATCATATCGACTCGCAAAAATTCGGCCCAGCCGGTGCTGGCGCGGCGTACGGAGCGGGGGTGGTCTCAAGCCGACTTGGCGCGACATGCGGGCATCTCCCGGACGGCAGTGAGCGCGATCGAAGGCGACCGGCTTGCGCCGTCGGTCACCACGGCGCTTTCGCTGGCAGCTGTGCTCGAGTGCTCGGTTGAGGAACTATTTGCGCGGGGTGAAACCTGTGCCCCACGCAGCGCGCAGTGGGCGTGGACACCCCGCGTTGAACCATGCCGGTACTGGGAGGCTGAGGTCAGCCGGCAACGATTGCTTTATCCAGTCGAGGCGCTTTCCGTCAATCCCGTTCCGCATGACGGTGTGTGGACGGCGGGTGTGTGCCGCGAGGCGGGCCCGGCGCCGGCGGACACGACGTTGACTTTGGCTTGCTGTGATCCCGCCGCGGGTTTGCTGGCAACGGAGTATGCGCGCTTCTCGGGCTTTCGCCTGCTGGTGTTTCCGAGGGGCGGGCGAGCCGCATTGGAACTGTTGCGACGCCGCTTGGTCCACGTGGCTGGGCTGCATTATGCGACAGACGAGCAGCCGGAACGCAACGCGGGGATGGTGCGAGCTCAATTGCCCGGCCGTTGGGAGCTGCTGCGCTCGGCGCGGTGGGAGGAGGGCATCGCGTTGCCTGCAAACGACCAAACCCGCTCGACGAAATCGGTGGCCCGGTGTCGGCGGCGCTGGGCGGCGCGCGAGCCCGGTTCGGGCGCCCGCGAGTGCATGGACGAATTGTTGGGAAACCGGCCTTTTGCGGGCCGGCAAGTGGACGGGCATCCGGCAGTAGCTGAAGCCGTACGAGCAGGGTGGGCCGAAGCGGGGGTGTGCGTGCGCTTCAGCGCCGACGAAGCTGGCTTGAATTTCCTACCGGTGCGCACCGAGGCTTTGGATTTGTGTTTTGCCTCTGCCTTGCAGCATGACCCGCGGCTGCAAGCACTTGTCCGGTTGTTGCGCAGCCGCAGCCACCGACGGCTGATAAGCGAATTGCCGGGATATGACGCGAGGGAAACAGGGGAAATAAGGGCTTTATGACTTTACGGAGGACCACCACTCGACCGACGGTCGATGAGCGCTTTAAACGCAACTATTTTTAATCCGAAGCGAATTCTTCCGATTTAAACAAACAAACTGAAGGGACAAAACGACATGAAACATCACTTAACACTCAACCGAACAATAAAACTAGCAACGCTGCTGGCGCTGGCGCTTCCCGTTTCGCTTTCAGCTTCTCCAACGACGGTCAGTCAGAAGGTCGAAGCAGACACCTATGTATCCTCGGGGCAACCCACAGTGAATTTTGGCAGCATGGGGGGCATGATGATTGCGGTCCCCACCGGTGCGCAACCGCGCAAGGAGGAATCGTTAATCCGCTTTGACACCACGTCGATCAAGACCGCCTTTGATGCGGATTACGGTGCCGGCAACTGGACGATCACGTCGGTAACGCTGAGCCTGTTCTCGAATTTTTCGACCGCCGGTCAGCAACCAAGCAACGGCAGTTTCAACAAGATTGCCGCCGGCGGGTTTGAGTTCGACTGGCTGAGCAACGACAGTTGGAGTGAGACGGCAATCACTTGGAACACTCTTGCCAGCGTGCTGCCCGGAACCGGAAACAACGCGTTGGCGTCGCTGGGCTCCTTTTACTGGGCGGCGGATGGCAGCACCAGCCAGCTTTGGACGCTTGGTCTGGCGTCGGACCTGGTTAATGACATCGCCATTGGCGACAAAGTTACCATCTTCGGCCAGCCCACGGCCGACAGCACAGTCGGCTACCTGTTCAACACGCTGAATAACAATCCGGCGTATTTGAATGTCACGGCAGACGTTACGCCCGTGCCAGAGCCAGCTTCGACGGCGATGGTGATTTTTGGTTTGGCGGGGCTTGCCGCTGTCCGGTGCTTGAAGATTCAGGAATGATTCGGACACGAAACATCCTTGCCGCCCTCATCCTTTGTCTGGGCCAGGCCGCCTGGGCGCAGGTGACGAACACGGCGACGAATTTCGCCGACGCTTTTGTATGCACCGGGTCGCCGAACTACCAGAGCGGCGCGGACTTGACTGGCCTGAACTTCGGCGGAGCGGGCACGCTGGCGATTGCGCCGGCGACCTCGGCCAAGGGCGAATTTCAGAGCGTGATCAAGTTCAGCCTCTCGAACGGGGTGGCGTTGTTCAACTCCACTTACGGCTCAAACAACTGGAGCATTGCGAGCGTGTCATTGGAGCTGGCCAGCAATTACGGCGTGGGTGGCGTGCAGCCGAACAATCCCATCTTCAACGTGGTCAGCGGTGGCCAGTTCGTCATCGAATGGCTGGCCGATGATAGTTGGGCGGAGGGAACCGGAACACCCAATCTGCCCACAACCGACGGCATTACCTACAATTCGCTGCCGATTTTGCTCGCGCAGCAGCATGAGGCGCTTTGCACGAACACCTATGTGCCACCGGGCGACAACGTTCACGTCACCTGGCCGCTGCCGCTCACGGCGAATCTGGTCGCGGACGTTTCCGGCGGTGGCGAGGTGACGTTTCGGTTTTACGCGGCGGACAACCAGATTGGCTACCTGTTCAATTCGTACAGCTACGGACGAGGCAACGAGCCGCTGATTCATGTCGCCGCTATGCCGCTGCTGAGAATTCTCTCCGGCACATTCACGAACGGCGTTTTCCATTTGACGGGGATCGGGGGGGTGAATTTGCAGTATCAGGTGAAAGCGACTGCGGAGCTGGCAACGACCAACTGGCAGACGATTGGAACGGTGACCGCCGACAGCGCCGGTATAATTCAATTCGACGACAACTCCGCCTCAAGCCAATCCAAACGCTTCTACCGGCTTGCCCGATGAACCGATGCAGGCAGCCATGCACACGCATCCAACAAGTGAAGCTTGCGCCCGGAGCGCTTTTACGCTGGTCGAACTGCTGGTGGTCATCGCCATCATCGCCGTGCTGGCTTCGCTGGTTTTGTCCGCCGTGGCCAGAGCTAGGGGCAAGGCGCTGTCGGCCCAGTGCGCGAGCAACCTGCGCCAATGGGGAATGGCGTACCGGATGTATGCCGACGACAACAACGATTATTTGCCACGCCGGGGGCAAGGTGTGCAGACGCTGTCGCTCATCACGCGGCCCGAGGATTGGTTTAACGCGTTGCCCGTCTATTTCGGTCTGCCTGCTTTCGAGGAAATGGTTGCGAACAATTGGAAACCAGCCGCGCACAGCCAGTCCGTGTTCATCTGTCCGGCCGCAAAGGATCCGGGGGGAGCCTATTTTCTTCCCTACGGGATGAACATGAACCTTTCGCCCTGGAATCTGCCGTTGGCGGCAAAGTTCGGCGAGGTGACACAGCCGGCATGCGTTGTCGCCATGGCCGATGCTCCCGGGCCTTATGCCTCGACGTATCCGTCCGTTCAACCTTACGGCATCGTCGCGCGCCATTCCGGTCGTATCAACCTGCTTTTCCTAGCAGGCCAGGTGCAATCCTTTGCCGACTCGTATGTGGGCTGCGGCGTGGGCGACCCCGGCCGGAATGACGTACGCTGGCTTACCGGAACCGCCAGCGACGCGCAGGCGCATAATTATTGAACCATGAAACTAAAAATCATCTCCCTGTTCGTTGTGGTGCTGGCCGCCGGGCTGGCGATTCGTCATCACATCATCGTTAAGAATTCCGCCCAGGACCGTGTGGTGCGGTGCGCCGTCATCGGCGGGATGACCATGACCGGATTGTGGCCGGAAATTGCCAAAATGTTTGAGGCTGACACCGGCTATCATGTGGAAGTCGTGGCGACGGGCGAGCGGCCCCTTCTGGACAAGGCGATCCGCGCCGGGAAAGTGGATTTGCTCACCATGCACTCCGGCGACATCACCACCGACATCCAGGCGGACGGCATCAGCGTCAACATGCGTCCCTGGACGCGCAATGAACTGGTCATTGTCGGCCCGACCAACGATCCAGCGGCGATTCGCGGCATGACCAACGGGGCTGCGGCTTTCCGGAAGATCGCCGCCGCCCGGGCGCACTTTGTGGAATTCCAGGGCATTGGCAGCCGCGAAATGTCGCACACTTTGTGGCGATTGGCAGAGGTTGAGCCAAAAGGTGACTGGGTGCTCAAGGACGACACGGTTTCCAAGTGGAACATCCTGCAATTCTGCCGGTCCAATGGCGCCTATGTGGTGGTGGGTCACATTCCGGCCATGATGGGCTTGATGAATTCCGAAGGGATGGAAGTTCTGGTCAAAGGCGACCCTCTTATGCGGCGTCCCTTTATCGTCATGGAGGCCAACCCGGCCAAATTCCCGCAGGCCAATCATGCGGGCGCACGCGCGTTGTCCGATTTTCTGCTTTCACCGAAGGTTCAGAATTTCCTTCAGGATTTTGGCCGTGAGGCCAGTGGCAACCATCCACTATTCTTTCCCGTGAGCACCACTCAGCCATAACCGGAAGTTCTTGATCGCCGCTTAAAAATGGTAAATTCATGCGCCGGCAGGCAGCCGGCGAAAACGAGAGTAAAATTATGAAACTGAGCGCCCGCAATATTCTCAAAGGCAAGGTCAAACGCATCAAGCGAGGTCCCATCAGCAGCCTCGTCGTTTTGCAAATCGCGCCGGGAGTCGAAATCGTTTCGACGATCACGGCAGAAAGCTCCGCAGCCTTAAAATTGAAAAAAGGGCAGACAGCCTACGCTGTGATCAAAGCCTCCAGCGTCATGGTCGGCGTCTGAGGGCGTGGCCATTCGTGGCGGACAGGTCGCGCGACTGGCCGGGTGCGCCTGCCGTGTGAGTTTGCGGCGGCGTGGTCCGGGGCTTTCTGGATGCGCCGGAACGAGGGCGGCTTCAAAAGGGGCCGCGCATCCCCCGCCTAGCGGCACGGCGGGCATTACGGCAATTTCAGCATGCGTTGAAAGAGAATAACGGTTTGAGAATTGTTGTTGGGAGCGAACGAGCCTCCCACGACTGTCAGAGTGTTCTTGCTGGAATTGATGACCGCAGTGTGGGTGCTGGTCTCGTCGCCGATGGTGAATTTGCCCGTGAACAGCACCTCTAGATTCCAGGTCAAAGTGGCGTTGGCCTTGAGGGTCATAATGCCGCTGAGTTCGCCACCGTTCTTTCGAACTCAACCGAAAGGCACCAAAATCATAAAAAATAAAATGAACCCTTATCCGCACAAAACACCCGGAAAACCATTGAAGCCCGCATTGATTCTCGCGGCGGCAGCTATTTTTGCCATGATCGCGCCCGCACAGATTTTAGCTGACCCTGGCAGTGCCGGTGGCGCAACGGATGTGCAAAATGCACCGACCAACAATGCGCCGCAAACGACCAGCCCGCCCAAACCCGCCCCCTCCGCCGGGTTGTTAAACGACTGGCTGCGGGAGCAAGCCCCGGCTTTCCGGGCATGGGACATCGGTGGACAGTTTCGCATACGATACTCCGATTCCGAAGGGGCGGTTCCGGCGGCCAGCACGATGACCAGCGTTCCTTCCAGCGGCAAACCGCAGACGACGCCGGTAAACCCCAACAATGATTTCATCGCCGGCAAACCCAATTCCAGCGATGAACTGTTGCTTCGCGAAAAAGTCCATATTGGCTACACGCCCGTTTCGTGGTTCAGCGCTTTCGGCGAATTTCGCAACAGCACCGAAAATTGGGATCGGCGCCTGCCTTCGCCTGATACCGACAAAACCGATCTCCAACAGGCCTGGGTTATGCTGGGCGATCCCGCACAGTTCCCGCTGACCGCAAAAATCGGGCGACAGGAACTGATCTATGGCGACCAGCGATTCGTTGGAAACAGCGATTGGGTTAACACCGGCCGCACCTTTGACGCGGCGAAATTGTGCTGGGCGCAGGATTCGTTCTGGATCGATGCCTTTGCCAGCCGCGTGGTTGTTCCCCATGAAGATCACTTCGACGAAGCCAATGATTATGATTGGTTTTCCGGGGTGTACGCGTCGAGCGACAAGCTTTTGCCCTGGCAGGAATCCCAGGTGTATTTTCTCTCGCGCAACGTCAGCCCGCAGGCCGTAAGCGCTGCGGCGCCGAATGTGCCCGGCACGCCGACGACCGCGCGCGACATTTACACTTTCGGGTTCCGCATGAAATCGCTGCCCGGCAAGATCGGGGGTTGGGATTACGGAATCGAAGCCGCCGGCCAGTTGGGCAGTATTTACAATGCGACCTTAAAAAGGCGGCTGGAGCAGGAGGCCTACGCCGTTTTTGCGAATGGCGGTTATACCTGGGAAAAGGCATGGGGTTCTCCACGCCTTGGGCTGGGCTACGAAGGCGGTTCGGGCGACAGCAACCCGAACGACGGCAAGAGCCAAACATTCGACAATCTCCTGGGCGCAAGCCATCGCTTTTACGGCCAGATGAACCTGTTCTGTGAGCGCAATATGAATATCCCACGCGTCTCGGCTTCGATTAAGCCGCTGAAAAATCTCTCCCTGAACGGCGATTACCTGCTTTTCTGGCTGGCTGACAAGCATGATTATTTGTATCCGGCTTCCGGCAGCGGACGCAGCAGCAACGGCTACGGCAATAATAATCCAAGTTCGTTTGTCGGATCAGAGCTTGATCTGACAGCCAACTATGACGCCGGCGCACTGGGCAACCTGCAACTTGGCTACGGCCATTTTTTCATCGGTGACGATATCCGGCAAAGCGTTGCCAGAAATGGGGGTGTCGCCGTCGATGCCGACTGGGTTTACGTCCAGTGGCAGTTCAACTTCTAGCTCTCTTTTGAAAATTCATGAAAAAGCTTTTTGCATGTGTAATTAGTGTTCTTGTGCTGGCAGCACCGTTGCCCGCGCAACCAACCGCCGGCGGGAAAGAAGAGAAGCCTTTGGCGGGAGAACTCGCCATTGCCGCCGCCGCCGATTTGCGGTTTGCGCTGGATGAACTGGCAAAAGATTTTAAAACGCGGCATCCGGCCGTCGAGATCAAGCCCTCTTACGGCTCGTCGGGAAGTTTTTATGCCATGCTGAAAAACGAAGCGCCGTTTGATATTTTTCTTTCGGCGGACGCGCAGTATCCGCGCAAGCTTGCCGAGGCCGGCCTTGGTGCGGACACGAACGTTTTTATCTACGCCGTGGGCCGCCTCGCAATCTGGGTCCCAAAAACTTCGCGCGTGGATGTGCGGAAGCTGGGCATGAAGGCGCTGTTGGGTTCCTCCATTCGCAAGGTCGCCATCGCCAACCCCGCGCACGCGCCCTACGGCCGGGCGGCGGAAGCGGCGATGAAGAGTGCGAATATTTACGACGCGGTCCAGCCCAAGCTGGTTTTCGGGGAGAACATCACACAAGCGCTGCAATTCGTGCAGAGCGGTGCGGCTGACATCGGGATTATCGCGCTTTCGCTAGTTGAGGCGCCTCAAATCAAAAATGAGGGCAGCTATTGGGAAGTACCGCTGGACAGTTACCCCAGGATGGAGCAGGGCGGCCTGATTTTGAAGTGGACCAGGAATCCAGCGGCGGCGCGGGCTTTCCGCGATTTTTTAACAAGCGATGCCGGGCGCGCGGGGTTGAAGCGTTTCGGATTTTATTTTCCGGGACAGTAGCGAATGCCTCACGGGCCAACCCGGCTGGAAGCCCGCCGCCACAGGCCGAACGTCGGCCTCGCATAAAACATAGATTGCACAGAGTCGAAGTTCGACTTCCCATCACAGACGGAATTAGCCACGGATCTTTCAGGTATGTGGTTTGTCAACGGGAACGTTGCGAAGAATCTTTTTTTCTGAGTAGAGTAAACCTGCGGCTAGGAGGATAGGGCTCTGCAGGAGTGCAACCTGAGCGCCCAGTCGTCCGTGGATTGC
>CAIQQM010000303.1 GCA_903873945.1 uncultured Verrucomicrobiota bacterium | reverse complement strand
TGATCCACGAGCATCTCCCGAAAGCCCACCTGCGGGTTAGCTGACCAACAGGTCCTTAAGGTGACACCGCTTCCGCCCGTTCTACAACTGCGTCCTGAGTGTTCCAGGGCGCCCCGTTGACAAAACTCATACCCTCGCGGGCCGAACGTCGGCCTCGCATAAACACGGATTTTTTTTGGGGGGGGGGCGTGGTGCCCGAGCCTTACAACCAGAAGTTGCTGGACATCGCCTAGAAGATCAAAAAGAGTTCCGGGAAATAGTAAAACCATCGAAGAAATCTATGAACCTCTGGCAAAGACTGAAGAAGCCAACTTTTGTGGCAGCTTGGTGTTGCGCGGCCACTTCGAGTCTGTTCGCGGCGCCCTTTTCCAATCTGAGTTTTGAGGCGGCGTCCAAACAGGCCGCTCAAACGGGCAAGATCGTTTTGGTCGATTTCTACACTACATGGTGCGGCCCCTGCAAATTGCTCGATAAGAACACCTGGACCGATGCGGCAGTGATCCGGTTACTGGAAGAAAAGACCGTGGCCTTGCGCATTGACGCGGAAAAGGAATCTGCCCTGTCCAAACACTACAAAATTGAGGCCTATCCCAGCGTGCTTCTGATCAAACCCGACGGCACGGAAATAGACCGCCTGGTCGGTTACATGGGACCAAAAGCGTTCATTGAGGACTTCAATGCGGCGCTGGGTGGAAAGGATTCGATCGGCCGCGCCAAGGATAAAATGATGGCGGCGGGAACCAATGACCCCAGCGCCCGGATGCAATTCGGCGTGGCGCTGGCGCAAAAAGGCAAGAACGCCGAAGCCTTGACGGAATATCTCTGGTGTTTTGATCACGGGCTGGAAGCCAGTCCTGCCTTCGCCGGGGTGCGCCTGAGTTTCTTGTTAATGAACATCAAGAATCTGGCAGTTCACTATCCGCCGGCCCAGCAGTCGCTGGAAACCCGGCGCGATGAGCGCAAAGCCAAGGTGGCCGCCGGTTCGACGGATTCCCATACGATTCAGGAGCTGGTTTCGCTCAATAAGGCGCTCGGCGAAGAGGAGAAAAACCTGGCGGTCTTTGATCAGCTTCCCGCCGGCAGCAAGACAAGGGACATCATTTCACGTCTGCTTACGGACCAATTCCTGAAAGCCAGGCGGTATGCGGATGTTCTCCAAGGTACGGATGGCAAGTCTGCCTTCAATAAAGCGGTGGAACGGTTTAACATGACGCTAGATTCCATGGGCAAGGACACCCCCACGAGAAAACAGGTAGAGGAAAGCTTCCGTCGGTTTACCATCACTGCGGGAACGCACTATTTTGAAGCTCTGGCCGGTCTGAAACGAAACCAGGACGGCAAGGACCTGGCCGGGCAAATTTTGAAGTTTGATTCTTCGCAGGGCACGCGCACGTTGCTGGCCGAGGCCGCGCAACGGGCTGAAAACGCCGAATTGGCCCAGTATGTGAGGCGCTGACGCATGCGCTTTCGCCTACCGGCCCGGGGGTAGGAACAGGCTACGGGTGCCCACGAATTACCTTCCAGCCACATCAATCCCCACTTGCCCGTTCGGGACACGCGGCGGTAACCTGCACGCATGTCACACGCGGAATTTGTCCATCTTCATCTGCACACGGAGTATTCGCTCCTGGATGGCGCGTGCCGTTTGGACCGGTTGATGGACCGGTCGCATGAGCTGAAATTCCCAGCCATCGCGGTTACCGACCACGGCGTGTTGTATGGGGCGATTGATTTTTACAAGGCCGCGGGGAACAAGGGCATCAAGGCCATTATCGGATGCGAGGTTTATGTGGCCCCGGGCAGCCGGCTGGAGAAGAAAACCAGCGCGGGGGGTCGTGACGCTTATCACCATCTGGTTCTGCTGGCCAAGGACGAAGCCGGCTACAAAAACCTGATCCAACTCGCGACCGCGGCACATTTGGAGGGTTATTACTACAAGCCGCGCATCGACAAAGAACTGCTGGCGGCGCACAAGGAAGGTTTGATTGTTCTTTCGGGGTGCCTGGCCAGCGAAATCCCGGAGTGGATCCGGAAAGACCAGTTGTCCAAAGCGCGGGAAGCGATCGATTGGTTCAAGCAAACCCTAGGGCCGGAGAATTTTTATCTAGAATTACAGAACCACGGGCTTCCGGAACAGGCCAAGGTCAACCGCCACCTGATTCCGTGGGCGGCAGAATTCGGTTTGAAGCTCGTGGCCACGAACGACGTTCACTATATCGAGAAGAGCCATTCACATGCGCACGATTGCCTGATTTGCATCGGCACGCAGGCGCAATTGAGCGACTCCAAACGGATGAGATATGCGGAGGGGCAATTTTATCTTCGTTCGGCGGAGGAGATGCAGGCGCGGTTCGCCGAAACGCCCGAGGCCGTACGGAACACGCTGGAAATCGCCGAGAAATGCAATTTGGAAATCGAATTCGACAAACTGCATTATCCCGTCTTCCACCCGCCCGAACATTTCACGAGGGAAGGGTACCTGCGGCACCTGGTTGCGGAAGGATTGCATAAACGTTATGGCATCCAGGCGCGGGCCGAAGGGGCTGAGTTCATCGTCGAACGGGTTGCGGACCCAACGCGTTTGCCGACGTACAAGCCCAAGCCGGGCGGCGAAGCACAAAGCCCGACCGCGCAACCGGCGGGAACGGCCCATGCGGCTCACGCTCCGGGCACCCCACCCCTGGAACCCGCGGCCGCCGCCGCGGTCAAAGCGCTCCTCGACCGCTTACAGCATGAGTTAAAGGTCATCGAGAAAACGGACTTTACGAGTTACTTCCTCATCGTGGGGGATTTCATCCGCTACGGCCATCAGCAGGGCATCTCCTGTGTGGCGCGCGGTTCGGCGGCAGGCTCGCTCGTCACGTATTTGCTCGAGATTTCCAACGTTGACCCGATTCGCTACGGATTACTGTTCGAACGTTTTCTCAATCCCGAACGCATCAACCCGCCGGATATTGACATTGATTTTGCCGACGACCGCCGGGCCGATGTCATCGAATACGTCCGGCAGAAGTACGGCCGGGATGCAGTCGCGCAAATCATCACGTTCGGCACGATGGGGGCAAAGTCGGTCGTCCGTGACGTAGGCCGGGTGATGAGTTTGGGTTACGGCGAGTGTGATCGGCTGGCCAAGATGATCCCGTTCGATTTGAAGATGACGCTGGAGAAAGCGCTCAAACAATCGCCGGAATTAAAGGAAGCTTACGAAAGCGAGGAAGTCACCCGCGAACTCATCGACACTGCCCTCGTCCTGGAAGACATCACCCGCAACGCCTCGGTCCATGCCGCCGGCGTCGTTATCGGTGACCAGCCGCTAGTAAACCTGCTCCCACTCAAGCAGGACGAAGAAAACACTATTGTCACGCAATACGCGATGGGGCCGGTGGGCGAGCTCGGCCTGCTGAAGATGGATTTTCTGGGCCTGAAAACCCTGACCGTCATCCGCAACACGTGCGAGATGGTGAAGCAAACGCGCGGCATAGACGTGCCGATCGATAATCTCCCCTTGGATGACGCAAAGACCTATGACCTGCTGAACAAGGCGAACACGCTGGGCGTATTCCAGTTGGAATCCAGCGGGATGCGTGATTTGTGCCGCCGGTTCCAGATCAGTTCTGTGGAGCACATCACGGCCTTGATCGCGCTTTACCGACCGGGGCCGATGGAGCTGATCCCGGAGTTCATCAGACGCCGCCAGGGCGACGTGAAGATTGATTACGAACACCCCCTGCTTGAACCCATTTCCCGGGAAACCTACGGGATCATGGTTTACCAGGAGCAGGTGATGCAGGCGACCCAGGTTCTGGCCGGCTTCACGCTTGGCCACGCCGATTTGCTGCGCCGGGCGATGGGCAAAAAGAAGGTGGAGGAAATGGCCCGGCAGCGCGAAATTTTCGTCAAAGGCTGCGCGAAGACCAATAATATCCCGCCCGCCAAAGCCAATCGGATCTTCGACTTGCTCGAGAAATTCGCCGGCTACGGGTTTAACAAGTCCCACGCGGCGTCGTACGCAATCGTCGCTTATCAAACGGCCTTCCTGAAAGCCAATTATCCGGTCGAGTTCTTCTGCGCCATGATGACCAACGACATGGCGGACACGGCAAAGCTCAGCGATTACATCAACGAGGCGCGCGGCATGGGCATCGAGGTACTCCCGCCCGATGTCAACGAGAGCCAGGTCTTTTTTGCGCCGGCCCCAACCGGAGCGGACCAGACCCCGGCCACCACCGGAGAGGGGGCACGGCAGGTTCCGGATGGCAATTCCCACCGCTCAGCCATCCGTTTTGGCCTGGCGGCCATCAAAGGTGTTGGCGAAATGGCGGTGTCGGCGATTTTGAAAGCCCGCGGCGAGGGCGGAAAATTTCAATCGCTTGGCAACATGTGCGAGCGTTTGGACAGCCGAGCGCTCAATCGGAAAGCGCTTGAGGGTCTGATCAAGTCCGGGGCGTGCGATTGTTTAGGCCAGACGCGCGCCACGTTGTTCGCCCAAATGGACCGGACGCTAACGCGCGCCGCGAGCGTGATTGCCGACCGGCAGCGCGGGCAGAGCTCGCTCTTCGGCGCTTTTGAAGAGAACGCGGCGTCCATGCCCGAATCGGTCACCAGCCTGCCCGAATGGCCGCAGCATGACCTGTTGGCCCATGAAAAGGAACTGCTGGGCTTTTACGTCACCGGCCATCCCCTAGCGCGCTACGCTTCGATTCTGGAAAAATACGCGCTGGCCAACACGACGACTCTCGCGCAATTGGGCAACCGCAGTCTCACGCGCATCGGGGGCTTGATCGGAGCGATCCAGAACGGAATTTCGAAAAAGAACGGCAAGCCGTATGCGATGGTAACGCTGGAGGACTTGAACAGCTCCGTGCAGGTGCTGTGCATGAATGAGAATTACGACAAATACCGCGATCTGCTAACCGAAGGCAGAGCCATTTTCATCATCGGCGAGGTCAATATCGGCGATGACAAGCCGAAGATTTTTCCGCAGGAGATCATGCCCCTGGAGGACGCGCCGCGCCGTTTTACCAAACAGGTACATCTGCGCCTGCATACGGCGCATGTGAAACCCGCGCAACTGGAAGCCATTCGTGAATTGATAGCCGCGCATCCCGGCGGGTGTCCGCTCTTTCTTTGCTTCGTGCTCCCATCGGGCGAAGTCATCTTCATCGAGGCTAACAAGCGTTTCGCCGTCAGCCCCTCGCAACAACTCCAGCAGGCCGCAGACGAACTGTTAGGCGAAGAAACTTACTACGCAAAAGTGGACAGCTCGCTACCCGAGCGGGCGCCGCGCCGATGGGAGCGGCGGACGGACGGCAACGGCGGCGGAGAGTAAGGCTCCTTGGGCCCCTCCCCGGAAGAATTTGCTCAAAGGAAATGTTTTTTAACATTCCTGTTTACAGGCATCGACCGGGTGCTAACATTCGGTCCGCAAACCACGAATAACCGCATGAAAAAGATCGAGGCCATCATCAAACCTTTCAAGTTGGAAGACGTCAAAGAGGCCCTCTCCGGTCAAGGCGTCCAAGGAATGACCGTGTCGGAGGTCAAGGGCTTTGGCCGTCAGAAGGGGCACACCGAGATTTATCGCGGCAGCGAATATACTGTCGACTTCCTGCCAAAAATAAAAATCGAGATTGTTCTGGCTGACTCCCTGGTCGCTTCCGCCGTAGATGCGATCATTCAGGCAGCCAAGACCGGCAAGATCGGTGATGGAAAAGTTTTTGTCAGTCCGATCGAGAACGCCATTCGAATCCGGACTGAAGAGACCGGCGAGCAGGCTGTCTGATTGGCAACGCGCAGTGTTCACGGCCTTTTTTGGCGCACGACCCGAGAAAATGCCTGATTTTATTGGCGGAAACCCGCCTGTGAATAAGTGGTGAACAAGAGTTAATATGTTGTCCTAGCAACTTGTGGAGAGATTCCCTAAAAACATGTCTTGGATCGTTGCTTCATCTCGTCGAATCGGCGGGCAGAAAGAACGAGTGCGAATGTCCACTTAGCCGGAGCGTGCAAGTGGTTTGTTTGCAACAGATTGTGATTTGTGTCGATCGGCTCAGAGACGGAAACCTCGGTATAGGCCGTTGATTTTGTCAGCTCATGGTGATTTTGTGGCCGGGAGCGTCCCTGAAAGCCGGTTTTAAAGGTGCGGCAAGTGGCTAGGTGAATAAAACGCCCGAAAATCGGGCTTTTGGGGAAATAAGAATGCAAGCTTCCGCGGAAAAAACTTGGGGCGCAGCACAGGAACATCTTCGTTCCATGCTCAGTGCGGACACCTACAACCTTTGGTTTGCTCCTTTGCGCGCAAGCGCTCCGGACGCCAACTCGATCGTGTTGGAGGTGGCGAATGATTTTTGTGAAGTCTGGCTCAAGGACAATTACATGGGACTTCTACGGGAGGTGCTTGGGCTCGTATCGGGGCGGCAATTACAGGTTAAATTCAAAGTTGTCCTCGGTGGAAGCAATAGTCCGGACGCGCCCGCCGCGTCTCCCAAGCCGGCAAAGATGAAACCCGCGCAAGCTGTGCCGGAGCAAAATCCCGGCAACCGCGAGCTAAGTTTTAATCCCAAAAACACGTTCGAGACATTCGTCGTTGGCAACAACAATAACTTCGCGTACGCGGCCGCGCTAGCCGTGGCGCAGGCACCCGGCAAGTCTTACAATCCGCTGTTCCTGTACGGTGGGGTCGGCCTAGGCAAGACACATTTGCTGCACGCCATTGGCCATCATGTTTCGGAGCATAAAAAGGGCGCGCGGGTTTTTTACGTTTCTTCGGAAAAATTCACCAACGAATATATCGAAGGCATCCAGAACAACCAATTGGCCCGTTTCCGGAAAAAATACCGGCAGAGCGAGGTTCTGCTAATCGACGATATCCAGTTCCTGGCGGGTAAGGAGCGAATCCAAGAGGAGTTTTTCCACACATTCAACGCTTTGCATGAAAGCCACCGCCAAATCGTACTGACCTGCGATCGGCCCGCGAGCGAGATCCAGAATCTTGAGCACCGGCTGATTTCCCGGTTTGAGTGGGGGCTGGTGACGGATCTGCAACCCCCTGATGTTGAGATGCGTCTGGCAATCCTGCAGAAAAAAGCGCAGAATATGGGGGTAGTGCTGTCGGAGGAAATCATGAACTTCCTTGCCAACCGGATTAGGGCCAACATCCGCCGGCTGGAAGGCGCTTTGATTCGCGTGGCATCCTACGCCGCACTAACGGGTAAGGCGCTGACGCTTGAGGTGGTGGAGGGGCTGTTGCGCGAGATCCTGCACGAGGAAGGCCGTTATTCGATCTGCATTGATGTGATTCAAAAGAAGGTGGCCGAGCATTTCGACATTCGCCTGGCCGACATGACGAGCAAGCGTCGCCCAGAGAACATCGCTTTCCCGAGGCAGATAGCGATGTTCCTTTCGCGGCAGATGACGGAGACTTCCTTGAGCGCCATTGGCGAAGCTTTCGGCGGCCGCGACCACGGCACCGTGCTGCACGCCTGCCGCTTGGTCAAAGACCGCATGGAAGTGGACCCGAGCGTCCGTCAGGTCGTGCGCCACCTAGAAAAGCAACTTGCCAGATAGGGGCCATCTTCATCCTTCATTTTTGGTTTTGAGTTTGTTTGGAGAGGCGGGGTCGTTTAACCTTTTCAACCAGGAACTTCCGCATGCCTGCCATTGAAGTCAGCGACCTGACCAAGGCCTTTCGCACTTATAAAAAGCAACCCGGTTTCAGGGGTGCGGTGAAGGGGCTTTTCCGACGCACCTACGAACAAACTGTTGCCGTCAAGGACGTTAGTTTTACGATCGAGCCGGGCGAGCTCGTCGGCTTTCTGGGCCCGAACGGCGCGGGCAAGACGACCACGTTGAAAATGCTGGCGGGCCTGCTCTACCCCACAAGCGGCTCGGCTCGCGTCCTCGGCTACGTCCCCTGGAAGCGGGATGACGGCTATCGCCGCCAGTTCGCGCTGTTGCTCGGTCAAAAAAATCAACTCTGGTGGGATCTCCCCGCCCGCGAATCGCTGGAATTGAACGCGAAGATTTACGGTATCTCCGCCGCCGCCCTGGAACGAACGGTTGCTGAAATGGGCGAATTGCTGGGCGTGCGGGACAAACTGGATGTCAGCGTGCGGGAACTTTCCCTCGGAGAGCGGACGAAGATGGAGCTGATCGCCTCGCTGCTGCACCGGCCCAAGGTGCTGTTTCTGGACGAGCCGACGATTGGCCTGGATGTCGTTTCCCAAAAGACAGTTCGGGAGTTTCTGCGGGCGCACAACGCGAAACAAAAGACGACGGTCGTGCTCACTAGCCATTACATGACAGACATCCAGGAACTCTGCGAGCGGGTGATCATTATCGATCACGGGAAGATTTTTTTTGATGGGCGCCTGAGTGACATTGTGGACCGTTTTGCCGATTCCAAGCTCGTGACAATACAGTGCGAGGCGGGTGCGAGCTGGTCCGGGGAGAACCTCAGCCGGTTTGGCGAAGTTGCCGAACAAACGCCAGGCAGTATCAAGCTCAAGGTAAAGCGCGACCGGGTGATTCCGGTTTGTAAAGCGCTGCTGGACGAGCTGCCGGTGAGCGACATCGATATTCAGGAAATACCGATTGAAGAAGTCATCCGCCGGATTTTCGCGCGGTGAGAGTGGCCGCCGGTGAGCGTTTGCTGGAAAGGCGGCACCCCGGAACGGACATGGAAATAATTATGCCCCCCTTTGGACACTGAGTTTCAGCCGCGGATTAAAATCTTTTCACAGAAGGCCGTGGGAGAGGCGTTGCCGATGCGTGTCTTGTGTGGCATAACGGGCGTGTGAAAAGTCTTACGGAACATCTTTGGTTGGAGGTGCCGAACCGGCGCGGATTTGTGAACATTACACCGACTGTAGCGGAATTGGTGCGGAAAAGCGGCGTGCAGGAAGGTTTATGCCTAGTTAATGCGATGCACATCACGGCGTCCGTCTTCATCAACGACGACGAAAGCGGTTTGCACCATGATTACGATGTGTGGCTGGAAAAACTGGCACCGCACGCGCCGACGTCACAGTACGAACACAACCGCACAGGGGAAGACAATGCCGATGCGCACATGAAACGCCAGGTTATGGGCCGTGAGGTTGTGGTGGCGATCACCAAGGGGAAACTTGATTTCGGACCGTGGGAACAGATTTTCTATGGCGAATTTGACGGCCGCAGAAAAAAACGGGTGTTGGTGAAAATCATTGGAGAATGATTCCGGACAGCCGCCTTTAAATGGGCTGGATTTGTCGAAGGATGCGCGTCACGAACCGAGAGCTAGACACGTAAAACAATCGGCGTTCAGAGATTGTCGTAGTACTTATCCTCATCTTCGACCATCAGAAGCCTGCCAAACCCCTTCCCCTTCTTCTGAAGAAGATCGGCGATCTCCGGAGAAGCCCACGATTTGCCCCAGATGTCCTGCTTTGGCATGGGTTTGAGCCGGTAACAGCCGTCTTCGTTGCTTTCAAGAATCCCTCGCTCCGCCATCCGAAGCAGGATTGGTTTTACCCAGTCCGGATCGTGGTGGAATTTTCGCTTGGTGCCAATACGTCGGCCGATTTCTCGAGGGGAAAGGAACCGCCCGGCCTGAGCCTTCACAAAATAATAAATGTCCCATTCGGCAGCGTCCATGCGCATTCAGCTTAACATGCCTTGGCCGGAGGTGTAAACCGCCAGCATTGCAGCCATTTGTACCAACGCCAATTTGGAAACGGATTTGCCGAGGGGTGAAAGAAGCCTGAAAAGCAACGTCCGAAGAGGGAAGTCAATTTTGCTTGGTTTCGATGGCGCCGATAACGAATATCGCCAGCGCATGAAACCGGAAAGGAATCCCGAGTTGATGGAAGCGGGTGTGATCGTCTGGTTCACACCACGGCGATTCGCGAACGTTGCAGAGCCAGGCTTCGTATTGGAAGATGGTGACGCGCCTGGCCGGAGATCAGGAGACCGACACTTACGGACGCCGGTTGTCGCTGTTCGTGGATTTGAATCTGCTGGATTATGCGGCCAAGTTCGACGGTTTTCATTCGCTCGACCTGAAAGAATTCGGCGCCGTTTTCAACCTGGTCTATTTCGCGACCAATAAGCCCGTACGGTTGCAGGATTTCCTGGGCATCTCGAAGGTCAACAATCCCACAAATGAGGTGGACTGGGTAGCGAGGGATTCTTTCCTGCCCATGATAACGGCGGGGCAGAAGCCGGTGTTCGCGGCAGACACAAACACGTTTGCGGCGCTGGATGACGCTCGTTTTGAACCACTACGCACGGTTTATCTGCCATTGGAGGCCCAAGGACAGATTCAGGCCACGAACGCGGCCAATGCGAGGATTCTGTCATCGAACTTCGGAGCGCAATCGTGTGGCGACGGTGGTGGAAGCAGACGCGTCGGCAATGGTAGTGGTAGCGCAGACGTCTTTCCATCCGTGGCGGGCATTTGTGGACGGGACGGCTACCCGTTTATGGCGGGCGAACTATGCACTTCCAGGCCCTGGAAGTGCCGGCCGGCAAGCATCAAGTAAGTTTGGTGTACGAAGACCGGGGGTTCCTTTATGGCGGCATTATCTCGCTGGTTTGCCTGCTGGGGTGCGGTGTGTTCTGGTTTTTACCGTTATATTCAATGCCGGTATAAGAACTCGGAACCGTTGATGAGGGCCCAGGCGAGGTCCACCGCGGCATCCCGCGTCCTTTTGCCGCCAGACTGGAAAAACGCCTCGACGAACGCAATCTCCGCTTCGGTCGGGTAGCGTGAGAGGATCTGGAGGTACATGGCAATAGCCATCTCGCGGGGAGTTTTGCCAGATTGGGTCTGGTATTGAATCATCCGGCTCTGCTCGATCTTGCGGAGGACATGGCTGGAATTGAGCAGGTGGAGGGATTGGGCAGCAGTCAAGCTGTTGTTGCGCTCCGACTCGCGCCCGGTGTCCCGCGGCGGCCGGCCAAACATTTCGAGAAAGGAACTCGTGACGCTGCCATCTGCCAGCGCAATCGAACGTTGACTGTCGGGAATGAACGTGAACGGCTCCGGAATAGCGCTTGAGTAATTTTCAGTGCTCCCAGTGATCTGATCCAGCGCATCGATGAGCACCTCGGCTTCGAGCCGACGCAAGGGGTAGGATGCAAAATTGGCCGCGGCGGCGGAGGTGTCTGTCCTGGGAATAGAAGAAAGCTGGTAAGTCTCCGAATTGAGAATCAGGCGATAGAGACGCTTCAGGTCATAATGGGCGTCGATTAATTCCTTCTCCAAGAAAGCAAGCAGTTCGGGATTGGCGGGCGGATTGTCCGGCCGGATGTCGTCCGGCTCCTGAATGATGCCGCGCCCGAGCAGCCAAGACCAAACGCGGTTGGCGATATTGCGGGTAAACCAAGGGTTCTTCGGATCTATCAACCAGTCAGCGAAGACTTCGCGCGGGTCCCGGCCGAGGGACAACCTGGCCGAGATTCCATCCGGAAAGGCGGCGGTCGGCGCGATGCCGTTGATGGCCTTGCCGGGGTCGAAAAAAACGATTTCCTCCTTCCATTCCACAGTGGACTTATAGCCAACCAGCGAGAAAAAACCCGCCATGCCTGACAACCGGTCTTTGGGCCATTTCTCGGTCCGTGTGCCCATGAACGTCAAAGCCACGGTCTGGGCAATGGATTGGGGCTCCTTGTTTTGCATGGCGCGGTAGAAGTTGACCGGAGGCGCCCGGAAATTGCTACCGCTAGCCGTGAGCATCTGCCGGACGAACTGGTCATAAGGGAGGGCCTCCTTAATACAGGAGTGAACCCAGCGGTGATAGGCCTGGGCGGCATTGGGCCAAAGGTTGATGGGAAATTCCGCCTTGATGCGGAGCAGGTCACTCCATTTCATCGCCCAGTAATCCGCAAATTCGTCCCGGGCAAGCAAGCGCTCGATCACGGCATGGCGTTTGTCCGATGACCGGTCGAGGATGAAATCTCTCGCCTCGACCGCCGTGGGCAAGGTGCCGATGACATCGAGATGCGCACGCCGCACAAACACGGCGTCCGAACAAAGATTGGCAGGCTGAATGTCCAGATGCTTCAATCGCGCGAACACCAGTTCGTCGATTTGGTTCCGCACGGTTGGCGGCGCCGGGGCTTCAAACGGGCTAGGCGAGGCAGAGACACTCGCTGTTGCCAAGAAAACACCCGCGGAAACCATGAGGGTGTTGATGGTCATTTCTTAACACTGCCTATCCAAAAGGCCATACGACCGCAAGCGCACTTAAGATAAAAGACGTTCGGCGAGCCCCGCACGTTACATGCGAGGGAAAAACTCGTGCCAGTTGGCGCACACAGTCCGGATTGGCCATGGGTTGCGGACAGATTAAACACGGGTTTTGTGGAGACAGCGCAACCAAGAGAAAAGGTTGCGGCGGCTTGGAATCCATTCAACGGAGACGCCATGGGTTACCCCCCCCCCTCTGGAAGTGGCGGAAGCAAGGACAGAAGCGAGCCCAGGCTTTCGAAGTCCCATTTGTGGTCGGACAACCGTCACCGGCTTACAGATGCCCCCATTCAACGAGATGCTGAACCCTATGAGACCGGCAAAAAATGCAAGGTCGCCATAGAAACCCCCGAAGATGAAAATAAAGAGAAATACCCGGGTCAGGAACATGGCGTAAAGAACCGCGTTGACTTTCCGGAGGGCGGGATCTCCGTAAAGGTAATTGCGGTACAGTGCGCGGCATTCAGCAATAAGGAACCAACCAAAGCCGATGACGCCGAAAATTCCGAACGGGATAATGACAGAAAGCGGGCCACTATGATAGTCACCAGCGAGAATGGAACCCGCCGCGCCGCCGAAGGCAGCGCCCCTTCTTTCCAAATAGTGTTGGGTATCAAGTTCATTCGAGTCAATGGCCAAGCCTTTCCCAACGATCAGGTACTTGGGAATTTCCGGCAGGAGGGACTTCCACATTGCCAAACGCCATTCGCTTGTTGCCTCAGCGTTTTCGCGCGCGATCGTGTCCACTTCGATTGGCAGAAAGCTAATACTCCGTTGGATACCAAGAGGCAACCTGGTCGCCATGGGAACCATCGCCGTCATTCCCAGGATCCCGACGAGAATGAAGATCGGGAAAAGCTTGGTGCGCAACAACCCTTCGAGATAAAAGATGACCATAAAGGTCAGCCCCACAAGGATGAAAATGGAGCGAAAACCTCCATACATACTGCAAACGATAGTAGCCAGAAAAAGGAACATGCGCCCGGGCTTGCGCGTGTCCAGCGCCTCCCGGATTCCATGGCGGGCCAGCATGTAAATAAAAATGTATTGACCCGCCTGGCTCAAGAAGAAGGAGCGGGTTATGTCGGACCCTCCAACGGGCCCGGCGGATGCCGAGCCCAGCCCGCCCGCTTCGGCCGGAAACAACAGGAACATCGGGTACATAAATGAGGGAACCACATACGCCAGGCTGCCAAAGACATTGGTCATGGTGCTAAGCAGGAAAAGGCCTACAAACAGCTTCGCTTTGGGTGGGGGAATCCGCACTGCTGTCATCGCCATGAATCCCACTATTGCTCCGAAGATGAGAAGGTAGCGCAGTCCGCCAATGGCGGCGGAACCGAATATTCGCATCCCCATTCCACCGGTCATCTGGGCGGTAATGAAGACCACTCCGGCCAGGAACAACAGCGGCAGGATGATGGTCCGGGCTGGCAGAAACCGCATCCTTTGATCGAAGGTGCGCCGCACGGCAGAAATCAGCAGGCTTACGAAAGCCGTTACCAGCCATATCCGCGGGCGGCCGGGAAGGAAAAATAACACGGCGAACGTGTTCCAACTCATAATCAGCAGATGAAAATGCCAGCGCAGGATCAGAGGAATACAGAGGAACACCAACACCAGCCCGATGGTGGAAAGAGTGGAGAAATCTAGCGGAGTTGCCAGCAGATACCCGAGCACGGCCGCGAGTGGGAGGACCAACGCGTAGGTAATGAGCGACCGAAAAATTGAGGAAACATTAGTCATCTAGGCAAACCGCCGGAATTCATAAAACTCACGTATCATAAGCTGAAACTGGACTATTCACAACGTGCCTGCTCGTCTTTATGGAAGTGGCATCATCCTCGACCTTGGGATAACCGTTGAGGCCGGCACTTAGGCCCGTAATACCAACGAAAACGGCGAGATCATTGTAGAATGAGCCGAATAGGACCATGAAGAAGAGAACTTTCGCGATAAAATAGGTAAGCAGCAGGGTGTTGATGCCTAAGAGAGCCGGATCTCCGATCCGGTAGTTCCGATAAAGGAACCGGAACGCGGCGATGAGAAACCAACCAAACCCGACAATGCCGCCCAACCCGAATGGAATGATCGTGGAGAGCGGCCCGTTATGGTAATTCCCGGCCAGCATCTGTGTTTGCAGGGCGCTGCCAAAAGCCCCCTGCTCTGTCGCGTCTAGGTCGGCAGGGGCAATCGAATAACCCTTGCCGCACAGCAAATACTTCGGGATCTCGGGCAACAACAGGCTCCACATTTGCAGCCGCCACTCCAACGAAGAATCGGCGCTGGAACGAGCCTCGAACCCAACTTTGATCGGCAGAAAACTCAAGGTCCGCTGCACCACGGGTGGCAGTTTCTCGGCATTTGGCAGGATGATTAGCGCTGCCACCAGGGTGATTCCAGCCAGGATCGGGAGCAACCACGTCCGGTAAAGCTTTTCCAAACAAAACTGAACCCCAAAAACCAACATGAAAAGAAGCAGCACCGAACGAAAACCTGACAGCATACAACCCGCCACCGAGAGCAGAAACAACAACAACCGCCAGGGTTTGGAGAAAACCACCAGGCCACGAATGCCATAACGCGCCAGCAACCAGATAAACAAACTGAAAGCCGTCGGCGAAAGCCCCCAAATGCGGGTAATGACGTCGCCGGCCACCGAGTAATCTCCCGCCGCCTGTTCGTCCGCAAACTCCGGCGGGACCAGATAAAAGAGGAAGTTCAGCTTGGGGCCGGCCAGGAAAGCCAGGTTCGGCACCAGGTACGTCAGTGCGGGAAGAAAGAACAGTCCGGCGTAAAGCCCGGCGCGATGCGGCGGAATCCGCCGGCTGGATAATGCGAAGTAGCCGATCACCGCCGCGGTGATATAAAAATAGCCCCTGCCGCCAATCCGCGCCGAGCCAAATGTGCGCAGCCCATAGCCGCCTCTGAACGCGCCGGTGATGAGCACCACCGCCAGAATAAACAAGAGAGAGAACGTGAGCGAAGGAACCCGAACGAAGCGCCGGGCGGGATCCACCGAACGATCGACCAGAGAAAAAAAGAGGCTGATTACGGCGAGGATCATCCATAGGTAGGGTCGCCCGGGCAGAAAGAAAGGATTAAGGGCCGCGTTCCAGCTAAGGATGAGCAGCGGATAATGCCAGTGCATCAGAATCGGAACGCTCAAGACCGCGATGACCAAAAGCACGACCGCCAAACTGCCTGACTCCATCGGGTCAGCCAGGCAATAGCCAACCAGAACCGCCAACGGCAAACATAGGCCATAAATCAACTGCGACCGCGAGACAGTGAGCGCATTGGCCATTCAATCGAAATTATAGGGGACGCTTTTGACATCGTGCAAACACTTATTCCACTTAGAGTCCGTTTGAAAATTCCGTTGACCGCTGCCGTGTCTGGCGTAGAATTTCATCGTCAGTTCCACCACGGGGTGGTGGACATTGACCGGCAAAGACATGGCCGGCTGTGGGCGGGGCTCACGGGGTCTGCGGGCGGTGTTCGCAGGCCGGGTTGTGTGGCTGCTTCCAAAATTTCTTTGGGCCTTCTCCGGTGGAGGAGGGTGTGAGCCGGGCGCGCGTTTCGTGCGTTGGGCTGTGACCTGTAACCATCAGGTCCGCCGAGGGATTCGGTGGACCACAAACATTGGCCGGTGCTGGGCTGTGGAGTTCCGCTTTCAGGCGGTCCCCGGGTTCAGGTGACCGGTCTGG
>CAIQQM010000302.1 GCA_903873945.1 uncultured Verrucomicrobiota bacterium | reverse complement strand
TTAAAATTGAATGTTGCAGGCTCACATTGAGAATGTTCATCGCGCCTATCTGCGGCCTTCGCCGCATCCGACGCAATAATCACCTCAAGTGGCTGGTTTTCATTCGACCCTTACTGGCTGGTTTTCACTGACCGCTGACAGCTGAGACTCGGGAATTCGGGCCGACCGCCATGAAAGGCGGAACTCTTGAATTGCGCGAATTGGGTGAAGCTGTCGCTCGCCGTACGCGCAGTCTCATCGCGCCCGCGCCCATTCTCGATTTGGAAGCCAACAAGTCTCAGCGCGACCTCGACCTCTCGCAGCATGATTTGCGGATGCTTTGCCTTGTTACCCTCGACACGGTCATTGACCGCATGGGTTTCGGTTCGGGGGCAACACGGCGCGACATCCAGATTGCCCTTGCTCCAATTCTCTACGCCAGCGAACCGGACCTGACACCCGAGCGTGAGCGCCTCCTGCTTGAGATTATTTTCGATGCCTTGTTGAATGAGAAAGGCCGTCGCCAACGATTTGTCGCCCGCTATGCCACTCTTGAGGGCGGCATAGTTCGCTGGCTTGAATTTGAATACGCTTTGCTGGAAGAACGCCACACCGAGGACGGGGAGGGACGTGTCTTCCGCGCGAGCAAGGAGGCCATCAATCTCTACACCTCGATGCTCGGGTTGGATTTGGAGGACGCCGCCATAGCCGACGCCGCCGTTCTTCGCTACCAGGCCGAACGCGGCCGGCTCGACGATGCCATCCAGATCGCGCATCAGGCGCAGATTCGCGCCAAGCAATATGCCGAGCATATTCGCACGCGCCTTGAAGTGGCGCGGCGCGACGTCGAACAGGCAGCTTGGGTTGGACAAGTTCTCCCGGTGATTGATGAGGCGCTCAAGTTGATTGGTGAACGCATGGAAAAGGAGCGCGAGCTCCGGCGCGGCCTTGAACTCCGGCGGGATCAAGCCAGCGGCCCGGACCTCACAAAACTCACCCGACTCCTTAATGAGATTGAGAAATCCGAACGCACAAACCTTGACCTTCACCGCTTGCTGCTCACCGCCAACCAGCAGTTTCGCGACGAACACGCGCGCCAGCGTCTTCGTCGGCCTTCTGCCGCTTTGCTTCCCAATCTCGAAACCGACGTGCTCCTGCCGTGGCTGGAATCCCGCAGTGCCGAAGCGCGTGATCGTTTTGCCTCCGCGTTGAACACGGCGGCAGGCGTTCATGCGCCCTCGGTCATCGGTCTGGACGCGCTCTGGAGCAAACTCCTCGCGCCACCCGTCATCGTTACGCCCGCTGAGGCGGACACGGATCTTCCGGCGACCACCGAGATGACCCAGTATCCTCCCCCGTTTGCCCGCGAGGATTTTGAAGCCTCCGCTCGCTTCTTGCGCGGCTCGCTGACCAGTCCGCGTCGCCTCTCGGAACTGTTGGTCACCGCCCGGGAACTGACTCTGCCTGACCCCGCGTGTCGGCTCGTCGTGCTTCTGTCCATGCAGCAGTTTGGCGCGGCAGCCGACCGTCGTCAGTTTCGCGTCGAGCACGGCGGACAATCTTTCGCCAACGACGGATTCGCTGGCGACGACCTGATTCTCTCCCGCACATGAGTAACCTTGCTACCATCGCCCATGACGCCGGCAAACTCATTGCCTATGCGTTACGCCCTCGGCAGACGCCGTGGACTTCCACGGAATACGCCGAACTGCTCGGGCGTTACGAAGCCGATTCACAGTTTCGCGCCATCGTGGACGGCGTCACGGAGGGTTTGGGTATGCGGATCGTGGATGCGACGCGCAACGGCTTCTTCCTCACGGCTACGGAGGGAAGTCCGTTTCGGCTCGCCGCCGATGATTACAAGCAAAACATGTCCGCCCAGGAGCGCGTGCTTCATGGCGTGATTCAGGTTGCCGTCGCTGCGTTCAGCTTTCCCAAGGCTGACGTCTTGGATCAGGACGACACTGTTGCGCCCGCCCACATCACGCCCGCGAAACTCGCCGAATACATTCGCAAGTATGCCGAAGCCAACGCCGCGAGATCGCCCGCTGAAACTCAAAGTGATGATTCAGCCGAACGCCAGGCTTGGCGGGATGCGTTGGCTCGTGCCATGACGATGGAAACGTCTGCCGGCAAGGAATCCACGCGGTCGTTGACGGGCATGTGTCGGCACGCGCTCGCCTTCCTCGAATCTCAGGGGCTCATGCGCGTGGTGGACGAGGAGAACTCCGTTTATCAGGGCACGACCGCTTATCGCATCCGCCTGAAGTATCACGCAGCCCACGAACTGCTCACACTCATACGGAGCACACCAGCGCCGGCCACCTCCACCTGAAGCCATGCCACGCATCACTCGCCTCCATTTCGCCGGCATCGGTCATCACGATGCACGCTTCCCAGCGCTGACGCTGGATTTTCGCGGTCCAAACGGTCTCCCTGCGGACTCGGTGATTTGGGCTGAAAACGGCGTCGGCAAGTCTTCGTTGCTCACCCTCTTCTTTTCGACCTATCAGACGAATCGGCGGCAATTTCTCGGTTTGCGCAGCGCGGCCGGAGCACGCGACTTGGAGAAATATATTCAAGAGCGTGACCTTTCTTTCATCATCACCGAATGGGACATCACCGATGACCGTGGTTCTGCTTCGCTCCTGTCCGACGAACCGCGTGAATTGCTTGTCGTCGGGCAGGTGCTTTCTTGGAAAGGACTGGATCGCAGCACCGGTGATTTGCGCCGCCGCTTTTTCACGTTCCGCCCCAGTCGCGAACTATCCTTCGATGATCTTCCCGTTGCGGGCCTCGCGGAGCCGGTGAAATCTTACGAGGCATTTTACGACTGGCTCAACGCCCACGCGAAGGCGCATCCCAAACTCCAAATTGTCCATGAAACCAATCAAGGCGACTGGCGTGCGCATCTCGAATCCTGCCATCTCGATCCAGAGTTGTTCGCCTACCAACTGCGGATGAATCTCGACGAGGGCGGCGTGAACGAGATTTTCAACGAACTGAAAGAGAACAAGGACTTCATCCGCCTTTTCCTCGAGCTCGGCCTTGATCCCGAAACCCCCACCCAAGTCCGCAATAATCTGAGTGAGTTTCTGCCGCAGCACCGCCGGTTGGAAGCCATGCGCGCCCAGGTTGCGTTCAACGACCGTCTCCTCGTGGAGTTGAAATTGTTTCTGGACCAGCTTGGCTTGTTCCGCGAGGCCGAGTCGCGTGCGCGTGCCGCTGGCGATGCTGCCGCAACCATGTTGGCGCAGTTGCAGGCAGCCGCGCAGCAGGCTACCGCTGACTTGAAGCAGTTTGAGCAACAAACGAAGGAGCTTGCGGAAAAAGAGCGCGGCGTGAGTTCGCAGCGTAACAGCGTGCGTCGGCGTCTCAATTTCTTCACTCACAAGCGCGCTCAACTCGAAGTCAATGAATCTCAATCCACGCTTAAAGCCGCTGAGCGCGAAGTCGCCAAAGCCGACCATGCTGCTCGCCTCGTCTCCTTGGCCGAATGTCTCTCGCAAATTCACGACCGGGAAGCCGAGGCCGGCGCATTGCAGGACACCATTCGTCGTGAACTGGAGCAGGCTCGCCCCGAGCGCGAAGCCCTCGAAGCGTTGGGTGCGCACCTGCAAATGGCACTTAATCTCGATTTGACCCGCGCGAATACGCGGCTGTCCACGGCCCAGGCACAGCGGACTGAACTTCGCAGCCGACAGGCCGAGCGGAAAATGAATTACTCAAAACCACAATCGCCGCGCCCTCTTCGCCCGCGCATAGCGCACAATGTCGAGGGGCGCCAAAAAGCAAATTCCTGCAATATCAATATCGGTGCTACAAAGATGCCGCGCCTACGGCGCTGCGAAAGGAGATGGGGCGGAGCCACAGTTCCGGACCACGAATTCAGCCACGGATTGCGGATTTAGGCCCGGCCGTCCGCCTTCAACGTCCGCCCTCACCCTTGATCCCAGTGACTCACTCGCTCCCGCTCGCTCGGCCCCGGGCGGGCCTTCGCCTTCGGCGAATTCCTTTCGTCGCTTCCCAAGCGACTCAAGTCCCCCAGGAGAGGGAATCCGCAAACCATCACCCGCGTAGCGCGCAATGTCGAGGGGCGCAAAAAGCGATCTATCCGTTCAATGGACCAGGCTCCTGACGTCATCCAAAACAGGAACTCCGGGCGCTTGCAGCCTGGTTTTGCTTTGATGTCCGTTGGCAATGAGAATGCAATCGGCGTTCATGGCGCGAGCCACTTCATAATCATGTTCGGTATCGCCTACGACCACCGCTTCCTGTTTTCCAACGCCCAGCCGTTCGATGAGATCCTGTCCCAGATGAAGCTTGCTGGCGGCATAAATATTATCCAGTCCGGCAATATGGGTGAAATACTTCCGGAGACCATAATGGTCCACCATCTGATCCAAGGTGTGCTGGGAGTAGGCGGAAAGAATTGACTGACCGATCCCGAGCCGCTGGATGCTGTCCAGGACTCCGAGAATTCCATCATACAGGCCGCACTCGAACTTGCGCCGCTCGTATTCATCCATCCAGAGCTTCCCGACGATTTCAAAGGGCTCTTTCGCAAAATCGAAGCCGAGGCGGGCGTAGTAGTCTTTAACCGGGATCGTAAACAGGTCGCGATAGGATAGACTCGTGAGCAGGGGAAGATTGCGTTGATGCAGCAGCCCGTTCATGATTTCGATCCCGAGATCGACATCGCAAAATATCGTCCCGTTCCAATCCCAGATGATGTGTTTGTAGCTCTTAATCATTCACCCGCGTAACGTACAATGTCGAGGGGCGCCAAAAAGCAAATTCAATAATTCAGTGTAGGCATATTGCCGCCGCCGTAGTCGCGTCCAGCGGATAGGGCCGCTCAGAGGTGCTTGGTAGCGGGGATGATGGGATGCCGCTTTATCAATAATTCTTGAGCAAGAGCCGGTAGCCGACGGCAGGCTCGGTAATGATCAGTTCCGGCGCGGAGGGATTGGCTTCCAGCTTCTCCCGCAAATGCGCGATGTGGACTCTAAGGTAATGCGTTTGTTCAGTCGCTTTTGCTCCCCAAACCTCGGTCAAGAGCTGGCGATGCGTGAGCACTTTGCCAGCGTGAGTGACGAGCAGCCTGAGCAAAGAATACTCAATGGGGGTGAGTTTTACTTCTTCGCCAGACTTGCGCACAAGCCGTCTGGCCAAATCCACTTCCAAATTGCCGGCATGAAAAATTGCATCAACGCCTTGCGGTTGCGTGTGGCGTAACGCAGCGCGCAGGCGCGCGAGCAGCTCGGCGCTATTGAAGGGCTTGGTCACATAATCATCCGCACCGGCGTCAAGCGCGGCGACCTTATCGTCTTCATGGTCGCGAACGCTCAGGATAATGACCGGTGACTGAGTCCATTCGCGCAGCCGTTTGAGCACCTGCGCTCCTTCGAGATCGGGAAGGCCCAAGTCGAGCAGAATGACATCAGGCCGACGCTGAGCGGCCTGCACGAGTCCGTCCTGCCCGGTGGCGGCATCAAAAACACGATAACCGTTGGCTTCAAGCGTGACGCGCAAGAGGCGACGAATCTGTGGTTCATCATCAATGATGAGCGCAACCTGAGGAATTCTGGTGGTTTCCTGTTGCATTATCCCGGTTCAACGGTTGGGGGTTTGTCCGGTTGAGGCAGGCGCATGCTGAAGATCGCACCACCGCCGGGACGATTGCTGGCGCTCACGGTTCCGCCGTGAGCCTCCACAAAGCCTTTGACGATGGTGAGACCGAGGCCACTGCCACCAGTGGGAGCGTTGGGAGCGCGGAAAAACTTGTCAAAAATGCGCGGCAGCCATTCCACCGGGATTCCTGGCCCGCGATCCGCGACCGTCAGGAGCAAGCAGTCGTCCGCAAGCTGTGCTTGCACTTCGACGAGTGTTCCGGCCGGCGTGTGGTTGGCTGCATTGAGAAGCAGATTGCCGAGGGTGTGTTGCACCAGGGAGAAATCCAACCGGACCAGCAGGGGCGCAGCGGGCATTTCGAGCTTCACCGGATGGGCTGCGAGTTCACGCTGCAACTCGCGCAAAGTGGTTTGCACCAGGTCGCGCGCATCGTGCCAGTCCAGATGCGGGCGGACCTTGCCCGATTCGAGCCGCGCCACGTCGAGGAGGTTGCCGACGATGCGATTCAGCCTGCCGTTCGCTTCGAGGATTTCGCCTATCAATGCCCGCTGTTGCCCTGGCGTCACCGCATCAGCACTCGCGAGTACCGAGGCGGCGCTGGTGCTGGCGGCCAGAGGCGTGCGCAATTCGTGTGAGATGGAATTCAAGAGCGTGCGGCTGAACTTTTCCGACTCCGAAAGCAGCCGAGCTTGCTCGGCAGCCGTGCGCAGCTCAATGCGGTCGAGAATCAACGCCGCTTGTCGCGCGAAAGTTTCGAGCAAGTCGCGCTGGGCCAGCGTAAGATTCTTGTCCGGCAGCTTTACCGCCAAAACACCGAACGCCTTTCGGTCCGTGAAAAGCGGCAGGTGAAATGCCTCTGCGCCTGGCAGATTGTCGGTGAAATGTCCGGCGGCTTTACGCTGACGAAACGCCCAATCGGCTACGCCAAGTTCCTTTTCAGAAAGCGACAGCGAGCCATCCGGGTGCGGAGCGAGTTTGTCGTTCGGCGAAAACAGGACTGCGACCGGCGCGTGGAAAACGCGGTTGACCTGGGAAACGAGATGCCAAACAACTTCGTCACGGGAAGCCGCTTCGGCCAAATCGCGGGTGAACTCATAGAGCGCGACGGCCCGTTCTTCGCGGCGGCGTTCCGCCTGCTCCTGTGCACGAATCCGCGCTACCAACTGGCCCAGCACAATGGCGACCACGAAGTAGAGCGCGAACAGAATGGCGTCCTCCAGCTTCTGGATGCGGAACGTGAAACGCGGCGGCAGGTAGAAGAAGTCCCAAGCTAGCGCGCTGATTGCGCCCGCCAGCAGGACCGGACCACGGCCCACCTTCAACGCCACCAACACGACGGCTAGCAGAAACACCAAGCCCGGCACGCGCGGCCCGGACAACGCCATCAGTCCCAGATTTAGAAGGCCTGTGACGGCGACGATTGCGATGGCAAACAAGTATTGTTGAAAGCCTGAAGCCAGCACCGGCAGCCAGACGCGGCCCATCGCCGCACCGTCACTTTTCTCCGCGCGGACAACCTGCAAATCAATGTCGCCGCTCTCCCTCGCGAGTCGCCGCAGCAAGCGGTCGCCGCGCATCCACTCCAACCAGCCCCTGCCGGCGGGTTTGCCGACGATGATTTGTGTCGCGTTCTGCTGGCGGCCGACGCGCAACAATCCACGCACAAGATCGTCATCCGTGGTGGTGAAGACTTCTGCGCCAAGTTCGCGAGCCGTGGCCAGATTCCTTTCCAGTTGCGCTTGAGCGGAGGAAGTGAGCGCGCGTGAGCTTTCGACATGCACAACCAGCCAGCGGCAACGCAGCCCGTCCGCCATGTGGCGCGTCCAGCAGATGAGCTGTTCGGAAAACGGACTTGGACCAACCCCGAGAAGCAGGCAGTGAGCCGTCTTCCACGGGCCGGCATTCGCCTGCGTCTCCCGAAACTCGCGCGTGTCCACGCCCACATGGTCAGCAACCAGGCGCAAGGCGAGTTCCCGCAAGGCGGCGAGGTTGCCCTCGCGAAAAAAATTCTGTGCGGCCGCCGCAGCGCGGTCGGGCAAATACACCTTGCCTTCACACAGACGCTGGACCAGTTCGGCGGGGGGGAGGTCCACCAGTTCCAACACCGCGCTGTCGAGGACGCTGTCCGGCACGGTTTCCCGAATCTCCGCGCCGGTGACCTGCCGCACCGTGTTGGCGCGACTTTCAACATGCTGCACGTTCAGGGTGGTGAGAACATCAATGCCGGCGTCGAGAAGTTCGGCCACGTCCTGCCAGCGTTTCGGATGACGCGCGCCGGGAACGTTGGTGTGCGCCAGTTCATCCACGATGGCGAGTTGTGGGCGGCGCGATAAAACGGCGTCAAGGTCCAACTCGGTCATCGTCACACCACGATAATCAAGCTGTTGGCGTGGAAGCTGAGGCAAACCTTGCGCGAGGGCGTCGGTTTCCTTGCGCCCGTGAGTCTCGACGTAACCAATAACGACATCGCGCCCCGCAGCGAGTTCGCGCCGCGCCGCTTCCAGCATGGCGAAGGTCTTCCCCACGCCAGCGCACATGCCGAGAAAGACTTTGAGCCGGCCGCATCGCTGCCTGGCCTCGTCACGCTGGATCGCGCCAAGCAGAACGTCAGGACTGGGCCGTTCGTCATTCACTGGCAGTCAGTTTAATCGATTGCGCGGAAGATTCAGCCAAAAACGTAAGTGTTTTTTGCCGGCTGGACAAGGATTCGGCAGGAACCACGTCCAGAACGGCCAAGCTGTTTCGCCCGCTCGTTTCGGCTCGGGCGCAGCGGGTTGTTCGGTCGGTTTCGACGGTTCCAATGAGGCGAGACACCCCCGCAACCTGGCGTCAAAATCCTGTCGCGCGCTGTCGAAAGGGACGAAAACAAACACCACTGTTCTGTGTGGACATTTCATGGTCGTCGGACAGAAGCCGCGCCGTTCGAGTCCAGCGCGAGATTCAATTCCAAAACATTTACGCCGGGATCACCCAGGATGTTGAAATCCGGCTTATCGGTGAACCGGGCGACCATGTCGAGAATTCGCTTTTCACTGAGGCTGCGAGCCCTGGCGACACGTGGCACTTGCAATTCGGCGTTGCGTACGCTGATGTGCGGATCGAGGCCGCTGCCGGAGGCAGTGACGGCATCGGCGGGAATGGCGTCCGTGTCCTTCAACCCGTTCTCCTTCCGGCAGGCCGCAATGCGATCCTTAATCGCGTCGTAAAGCTTCTGCGAAGTCGGGCCGAAGTTGCTGCCGCCGGAGTTAGCGGCGTCGTAGCCGTTGCCCGCCGCGGAAGGGCGCGGGTGAAAGTACTTATCCGCCGTGAAGCCCTGGCCGAGAAGCGTTGAGCCGCGCACCGTGCCGTTCTTGTCCACAATCAGGCTGCCGTTGGCTTGCTCGCGAAAGGCCGCTTGCGCGATGCCGAACACGATCAGGGGATACAGCCCGCAGCAAACGGCGGCCAGGACGAGCGTGGACATGACCGCGCTGCGAAAGTGAGAAAGCAGTTCTTTCATAGGCTTAGATCAAGTTAAGGTTGGTGATGACGACGTCGATGAGCTTGATGCCGATGAACGGAATGATGACGCCACCCAGGCCGTAAATGACCAGGTTGCGCTGCAAAATCGCGAGCGCGCCGATCGGTTTATAGGCGACGCCGCGCAGCGCCAGCGGGATGAGGGCGACGATGATGAGCGCATTGAATATGATCGCGCTCAGGATCGCGCTTTGCGGCGAAACCAGATGCATGATGTTGAGCGGCGCGATGGCGGGAAAGGTGGCCATCAGCATTGCCGGAACAATGGCGAAATATTTGGCCACATCGTTGGCGATGCTGAACGTCGTAAGGGAACCACGGGTGATGAGAAGCTGTTTCCCGATTTCAACGATTTCAATGAGCTTCGTGGGGTTGCTATCCAGATCCACCATGTTGCCAGCCTCGCGCGCGGCTTGCGTGCCCGTGTTCATGGCCACGCCCACATCGGCTTGCGCGAGAGCGGGCGCGTCGTTAGTGCCGTCGCCGGTCATGGCGACGAGATGGCCGGCGGCTTGTTCCTCGCGGATGCGCTTGAGCTTCGCTTCGGGCGTAGCCTGGGCCATGAAGTCGTCCACGCCCGCCTCCGCCGCGATAGCGGCGGCAGTGAGCGGGTTATCGCCGGTAATCATCACGGTGCGGATGCCCATCTTGCGAAGATGCGCGAAGCGTTCCTTGATGCCGCCTTTGACCACGTCCTTGAGTTGCACGACCCCAAGCACGTCACGGCCCTCGGCGACGACCAGCGGCGTGCCGCCAGAACGCGAGATTTCGTCCACGGCCTGTGTGACCGCTTGCGGGAACTGCCCGCCGAGTCGGTCCACGTGAATGCGCATCGCTTCGGCGGCACCTTTGCGAATGAGGCGCGCGGGTTGGCCGTTTACCGCCGGAAAATCCACGCCGCTCATGCGGGTTTGCGCGGTGAAGGGGACAAATCTGGCGTGCGGTGCGGCAACCTCCCGGCCACGCAGACTGAATTGCTCCTTGGCCAGTACTACGATGCTGCGGCCCTCGGGCGTCTCATCGGCGAGCGAGGCAAGCTGCGCGACATCGGCAAGACGTTCGGGCAGGATGTTCGGCGCGGGCAGAAACGCCGTGGCCATGCGATTGCCGAGGGTGATGGTGCCGGTCTTGTCGAGCAGCAGCACGTCCACGTCGCCGGCGGCTTCCACAGCGCGTCCGCTCGTCGCCATGACGTTGCGGCGGATGAGCCGGTCAATGCCGCTGATGCCAATGGCGCTCAGCAGTCCGCCGATGGTCGTCGGGATCAGACACACCAGCAGTGCGATGAGCACCGGCACGGTGAAGACGGCAGCGGAATAGATTCCAAACGGCTTCAACGTCACGCAGACCAACAGGAAGATGAAAGTCAGCGCTGCGAGCAAAATAGTAAGTGCAATTTCATTGGGCGTCTTCTGGCGCTTGGCACCTTCGACCATCGCGATCATGCGGTCGAGGAAGCCGTGCCCCTTTTCCATCGTTACGCGCACCACAATACGGTCGCTGATGACCCGCGTGCCGCCGGTAACGGCGCTGCGGTCGCCACCGCTTTCGCGGATGACCGGCGCGGATTCGCCGGTGATCGCGGACTCGTCCACACTGGCGATACCTTCAACGACCTCGCCATCGGCGGGGATCACGTCACCCGCTTCGCAGACCACGAGATCGCCTTTCTGCAAATCAGGCGCGGCGATTTTTTCCTCGCGCCCGTCGCGCAGCCGCCGTGCGACGGTATCCTTGCGCGCCTTGCGCAGAGCTTCAGCTTGCGCCTTGCCTCTGCCCTCAGCCACGGCCTCGGCGAAGTTCGCAAAGAGCACGGTGAACCAGAGCCAGACGGCGAGTTGGGCGATGAAGCCGCGATCGGCCGACGAGGTGAAGATGCCGGCTGTGGTCAGGACCGCGCCAACCATGGTCACGAACATGACCGGATTCCTGATCATCAGTCGCGGATCGAGCTTCTTGAACGAATCCCCGATGGCAGGACCGGCGATTTTCCAATCAAAGAGAGAGGGAGCTGTCTGTGTCATAAAACTCGGGAGCAAGGGTTAGAAAAGTTTCCCCTGAAGGGTGAGGAAGTGCTCAACAATCGGGCCCAACGTCAGCGCCGGGAGAAAGTTCAGCGCGCCGACCAACAAAACCGTGCCGAGCAGCAGCACCACAAACGTGCCGCCCGCAACCGGGAACGTGCCTGCGCTGGGCGGGGCGATTTTCTTTTGGGCGAGCGAACCGGCCATCGCCAGGATTGGCACGATCATCAGGAAGCGGCCGATCAACATCGCCAGGCCGATCGTTGTGTTGTACCAGGGTGTGTTGGCGTTCAGGCCGGCGAAGGCGCTGCCGTTGTTGCCGTTGGCGGAGCTGTAAGCGTAGAGCATTTCGCTCAGACCGTGCGGCCCGGCGTTGTTCAGCCCGGCCAGCCCACACTTGCTGACGGACGCCCACGCGGAGAAGCCGAGGATGGACACGGCGAGCACCAGCAAGGCCAGCATCGCCATTTTCACCTCGTAGGACTGAATTTTCTTGCCGAGATATTCGGGCGTGCGCCCAACCATCAAGCCGGCGATGAAAACGGCGAGCACGACAAAGACGAGCATCCCGTAAAGTCCCGCGCCCACACCGCCGACGATGATCTCGCCGAGCTGGATGTTGAACAACGGGACAAAGCCGCCCAGCGCGGTGAAGGAATCGTGCATCGAGTTGACCGCGCCGCAGGAGGCGTCGGTCGTGACGGCCGCGAATAACGCGGAGTTGAAGATGCCGAAGCGGACCTCTTTGCCTTCCATGTTGCCATCCGCGACCGCGACGCCGAGTTGCTGGTGAACCGGATTGCCTTTCGCCTCCGCCCACCAACACAGCAGCGTGCCGCCAAGAAATAAAACCATCATGGCTGTCCACACGGACCAGCCGTGAGCCTGGTTCTTTGTCATGCGGCCGAGGTAATAAGTGAGCCCGCTACCGATGGCGAAGATGGAGAGCATCTGGAGAAAGTTGGACAGCGGCGTGGGATTCTCGAACGGATGCGCGGCGTTGGCGTTCGCGTAGCCGCCGCCGTTGGTGCCGAGCATCTTGATGGCAACCTGCGAGGCCATCGGGCCCTGGACAATGGTTTGCTCATCCACTTTCCGGTCCACCATGACCGGCATGTTGGTCATGACCGGCTGTCCCTTTTCGTCGAGCTTCGGCACGTCCACCATCACCGCCGCGCCGCTGACCATCATGGGCTGGCCGTTCTCGTCCAGCTTGGGCGCCTGGACCGTCACCGCCACGTTCGTCGTCACGGGCTGGCCTTTGTCGTCGGTCTTGGCAACCTGAATGTTGAAAGACTCCGTGAGCCTGGCTTTGGTGTAGGGTTTGAAGTTTTGAATCATGCCTTGCGACACGAGCACGAGAGCGAACACCAGGCAGACGGGCAGGAGCAGGTAATAGGTAACGCGCACCAGGTCCACCCAGAAGTTGCCGATCGTCCGGACCGAGTGCCGCGCCAGGCCTCGGACCAGCGCGGCCGCGATCGCGATCCCGGTCGCGGCGGAAACGAAGTTGTGGAAGGCCAATCCAACCATCTGGGAGAGATAGGACATCGTGGTTTCCCCCACGTAGCTCTGCCAGTTGGTGTTCGTCGTAAAACTGGCCGCCGTGTTGAACGCGAGGTCGGGACTCAGCGGTCCGAACCCTTGTGGATTCAGCGGCAGCAGGTGTTGCAGCCGCAAAATGGCGTAGGTGAACAGACAGCCCACCAGGCTAAAGGCGAGCATGGCCAGCGTGTATTGCTTCCAATCGTGTTCCTTGCTTGAGTCCACGCCCATCAAGCAATAAGTGAGCCGTTCCAAGGGTCGCAGCACGGGGTCAAGCCATGTCCGACCGTTGGCATCAAGCACCCGCATGAGATAAAGCCCCACCGGCTTGGTAATCGCCGCGAGCGCGAGGACGAAGAGACCGAGTTGCAGCCAGCCTGAGGTTTGCATAGCGGCTTGGTTAGAATTTTTCGGGCCGAATCATGGCTACGAACAGATAGATGAAGAGCAGCAGGGCAACGAGGCCCACAATGGCGGTTTCCATACGCGTTCCTATAGTTTTTCGCAGAAGCAGACGTAAAATGCGCTGACCGCGAAGAATGCCATCACCGCGCCGACGTAAATCAGGTCACTCATAGTTTTCCTTTAACAACCGAATCACCGGTCGGGTTTATTTATGCCCTACAGTAAAGTGGTGAGAGGCAATTCAGCTAATCAAGATGCTGGCTCGCGGCGTTAAGATTTTGTTAAGGCGTGATGGTTCACGCGACCGGGGGCGGTCTTCAATGGGACCGGGTTTGTGGCATCAGTCAAGTAGTCATTGATGCTGAGTGTTGAGAAATGGAAATAAAATACGGGATAGACAAAACGAATGGGCTGGTGCGTCATGTAAGTAACTTGATGCGGGACAAGCCCGACTTGCAGCGGCTCTACGATGAACACGCCCAGGCGTTGTTCGCCTTCCTGCTTAATTTCACCCGCGACGAAGGCGACACGCGCGATCTGCTCCAGGATATGTTCGTGAAACTGTCACGGCAGCCGGGGTTGCTGCGCGGCGCGCGCAACGAGCGGTCGTTCCTCATCCGCCTCGTTCATAACGCGGCGATTGACCTGATGCGGCGGCGCGGCACGCGAAACAAGCACCAAGAACAATTTCAGGGCGAACAGATCCCGGTGTTCGCACCCACGCCTGATCCGGACGAGGCGGAGTTTCGCGATGAGCTGGCGAACGCGCTTGCCGAGCTGCCCGCCGAGCAGCGCGCAGTGGTCCACCTGAAGCTTTGGGAGGAGCTGACGTTTGAACAAATCGCGGAAACACTCGGCATCCCGCCCAACACGGCGGCCAGCCGCTATCGCTACGGGTTAGACAAATTACGCGAGCGGCTGCGTCCTCTGTACGAAGAAACATAATTGAAGAGTCATGGATGATTTTGAAAAACGACTGCAACGGCAAAACCTACGCCAGGTGCCTGCGGGATGGCGCGAGGAAATTCTAGCGGCAGCGCAGACGCCGGATCCGGGTTTCAAAACATCGAGCGAGGAGCCAACCGTGTGGGGATGGCTGTTCGCGCGGTTTCCGGTGGCATGGGGCGCATTGGGGATGCTGTGGGCAACCATTATTGCCGCAAACCTGCTTTCGTCCGCTCCGGGGAGCCGGACAGCGATGCAGCCGGTTTTCGCGGCAGGCACGGAACCGATGGCGATCTGGAACCTGCAACGGGCGGAAGTGAGCCTGCTGAACGGCGGGCTGGAGGACACCACCGAGCTGCGGCCTGTGGCCCCATTGCGTCCGCGCAACGAGCGGCGGCGTGACGAAGGGCATGGTGCATTCCTCGCTGAACCACCGATTCGTTTCTTTGCCTGAACCAACCCTTATGACACTCCCCCAATACCTTCTCGCACGGGCCGATTCGAAGTGGAACTGCTCGCGATTACTTGGCCTGCGCCCTGCCGTTAACGCCTACTGGCCGGTAGCGCACGTTCTTGGCGTGGTTGCCGTGCAAACGGTCCTGTTCGTGGCCATTGGATTCGCGCTCTCGTTCCTGATTTACCACAGGATGGTAGGTCTGCCGATGTGGTGGCTGGGGTTGTTTGCGGCTTGTCGCGGAATCGTGGCTTACGGGCTCACCGCGTTGTGCTGGAACCAGAGGGTCGCGCGCCTGCGAGTCAATCCCGACTTGCCCACCGGCCTGCCGCGTTCCCGATTCCTTCCAGCGCGCTGGCTGCTGTGGCTGGTTTACATCCTCCTGCTGAACGTTGTGACCCCGCTTGCGATGTGGACGACGGTTGAAAATTTGCGCGGCAAGCTCGCTTGGGAACGGTTCAAACATGAGTGGGAAGCGAAGGGGGAAAAGTTCGATTTCGCCAGTGCTATTCCACCTCCTGTGCCGGACGACCAAAACTTCGCCCTGACGCCATTGCTGCGGCCAATCTACGATTTCGTGCGAGGCATAAATGGATTCCAGTGGCGCGACACCAACGGTTACGCTCACTTTTGCGCCATTCGCCTTGACCAACAACCTAAGGGAGGCAAGAACAGATTCCCAGACATGGGCAATTTGGAGAAAGGCACGCTGGCCGACCTTGAAGCTTTCCGGATGTTTTTTCGCGGCAACACGAATTATCCGCAGCCGGCAACGGCGGGCACGGCGGCGCAGGATGTTCTGACAGCGCTCGGCAAATTCGACGCGGACCTGGATGAATTAAGCGAAGCGGCGGACAAGCGGCCCTATTCCCGGTTCCCCATCCATTATGAAGATGAATCGGTCTGGGCGATCCTGCTCCCACACCTAGGCCAGATGAAATACTTATGCCAGACATTCCAATTACGAGCCATCGCCCGCCTTGAACTGGGCCAAGCGAACGCGGCGTTTGCGGATCTGAAAACCAGCTTCCGGCTGTCCGACTCCATCCGTGACGAGCCGCTTTTGATTGACCACCTGGTACGGCTCGCGACCTTGAGCATTGATCTGCAAGGAGTGCGTGAAGGGTTGGTCCGCCACGCTTGGAACGATGCCCAACTTGCCGAACTGGAAAAATATCTTGGCTCGCTGGATGTGCTGGCGGAATACAAACACGCAATGCGCACCGAACGTTGCTGTGACATCGATGGCCTAGCTTACCTGGCGCGAAGCAACTTCCGCACATTAAGTGAATACGGCATCGCGCAAGATACGCCAGCGATGGCTGCCGTCTTCAAGGGCTGGCTTTACCAGAACATGATCGAGACCGCCCGGTTGCATCAACAATTCTTCATTCCCGCCGTGGACGCACAGCAACATCGCGTCTTCCGGGAGATGGGAGACAGTCTCGACAAAGCGCTCGCCAGGGAACCCACCACGCCGAACAACATATTGACCAAAATGCTCGTGCCCTCCCTCAGTCGCGTGTCACAAAAGAGCGCCCGCGCGCAAACCGCCGTGGACGAGGCCCGCGTCGCCTGCGCGCTGGAGCGTTACTGCCTCGCGCACGGCAGGTTGCCCGATACCCTTGACGCGCTAACGCCGCGATTCATCGAGAAAATTCCCAACGACGTGATTGACGGCAAGCCCTTGCGCTACCGCAAGAACTCCGATGGCAGCTACGTCATTTATTCGATCGGCTGGAACCAAACTGACGACGGCGGCATTGTGGTGCTTGAGAAAGGCTCAAAACCTGGCGTTGACGCGAAACAAGGGGATTGGGTGTGGCAGATCAGAGGAAAGGATGAAGGATGAACAGGTTGGAAAACAGTTTCTCTGGATTCGCCCGCGTAGCGTACAATGTCGAGGGGCGCCAAAAAGCAAATCTATTAGTGTCTGAGGGGCCGCGCGATTCCGCTTTTCCCCAGCTATCAGTTGCCCTCTAGGGCAGTTGCATCGACGGCTCTTCTTTTTCCGAAGTCTCAGCAACGTCCGCCCTCACCCTTGATCCCTCTCCCCCAGGAGAGGGAATCCGCAAACCATAAATAAAATCAAACTCCTGCAATAACAGTTTCTCTGGATTTTTTGCCGGCTCCGCGCCATTGTATGGGTATGAACCTGATTCTTTCGACGCACAACGTGACCCTCACCAAAGCCATCGAAGACCATCTCATCAGCCGGATCGAGAAGCTGGAACATCTACACCGGTTCGCGGTTAATACGCGGGTCACCCTGGAACACGACAAGACAAAAGCGCCGGCGTCGCAATTTTCGTGTTCGATGCGTCTTTCGGTGCGGGGGCCGGACCTGTTCGCGGAGGATCATGAGAGCGACCTGTTCGCGGCCATCGATTTAGTGTCAAAGAAGCTGGAGCAACAGATCCGCAAGCGGCACAACAAGCACAAGGAACGGAAACAAAGCGCACCAGCGCGAAGCAAACGGTTGCGCCAGGAGACAGAGATTTAAATCGAGCAAGGGTTCAGAACCGCGAGCAATGGCTGTGCCCGGACCTTCAAGTTCTACCCTCCTGCTACGGGCGCGGGCAGTCGTACCTGTTTCAGGACGGCCTATCGCTGATGGCGCAGTGCTGATCTCCGGCAACCGGATTGCCGCGACAGGGCGGTGGCGGGATTTATCCTCGAACCACGGCTGTCAGGAAATCGACCTCGGGGAAGTGGCGCTATTGCCCGGCCTGGTAAACGCGCATTGCCACCTGGATTACACGAGCATGGCCGGGCTGTTCCCGCCGCCGAAGGTCTTCACTGACTGGCTGAAGCTCATCACGACAACCAAAGCCGGGTGGTCTTACTCGGATTACGCGGAGTCATGGCTGAACGGCACGCGCATGCTGGCGCGGACGGGAACAACGACGGTGGGGGACATTGAAGCCGTGCCGGAGCTATTGCCAGAAGTGTCAGGAGCGACGCCGTTGCGCGTGTTTTCGTTTCTGGAGATGATTGGCATCACAGGCCGGCGCGCGCCGCATGCAGTCCTGAGCGAGGCCATTGGGCTCATCACTTCGCTGGGGGAACTGCGATGCCCGATTGGGTTATCGCCGCACGCGCCCTACTCGACCACGCCGGAACTGCTGCGTTTGAGCGGTCAGGCAGCACGCCGCCGCGGGTGGCGGGTGGTGACACACGTGGCGGAGTCGGCGTTGGAACACGAGATGATCGCGCACGGACGAGGCGAGATGTTTGAGTGGTTGCGGTGGAACAGCCGAGACATGTCGGATTGCGGGCTAGGCTCACCGGTGCAGCACCTGGAACGCTGCGGTTTGCTGGGTGAAAACCTGGTGGCAGTGCATGCGAACTATCTCGGCGAGGGCGACGCCGAGCTGTTGGGCAAGCGCCGGGCACACGTCGTCCATTGCCCGCGCAGCCATCACTATTTCCGCCACGCTCCGTTTCCATTGCGAAAATTGATGAAACAGGGCGTCAACATTTGCCTCGGAACCGACAGCCTGGCGACCGTCTATAAAACGCGCCGGCAAACTGTCGAGCTGGACATGTTTGAGGAGATGCGAGGATTGGCGAGCGAGGATTCCACGCTTCCGGCGAAGGACATTCTGCGAATGGCGACGGTGAACGGCGCCCGGGCGCTGGGGATGGACGGGCAGATCGGCGAGATTTCCCAAGGCGCCCTGGCGGACGTGATCGCGGTTCCCTTCGGCGGCAGGATTACAGCGGTGCACGACGCCGTTCTGCATCATAAAGGGACTGTGTCGGCCAGCATGATAGATGGCAAATGGGTGGTTGGACCGGCGGCAGAGAGATGAACGAATTCGAAAGAGAGCTGAAGAAACGCCTCGAAGCGCTGCGCGAAGAAGGGTTGTATCGCGAATTGCGCCGGGTTGATTCGCCGCAATCCCCACGGATCACGGTCAACGGGAAAGCCCTGCTCAATTTCGGTTCGAACGATTACCTTGGCCTCGCCAACGAGCCGGCACTGAAAGAGGCGGCAATCAAAGCCGTCAAAGAATATGGCGCGGGCGCCGGCGCTTCGCGGTTGATCTGCGGCTCGCTTGGTCCGCACCAGGAACTTGACGAAGCGCTGGCAGCATTCAAAGGCACGGAAGCCGCCCTAAGCTTCTCCACCGGGTATGCGGCGGCGATGGGAACAATCTGCGCGCTGCTGGGACGGGATGACATCGTCATCCTGGATAAACTGGTTCATGCGTGCATCGTGGACGCCGCACGCCTCTGCGGGGCGAAGATGCGTGTGTTTGCGCACAACGACCCGGATGATTTGGAAAATATTCTTATATGGGCGGCCAGGCAAAGCGCGGGAAAGGAGACGGCGGGCGGAGGAACTCGCGGACGAACGCTGGTGGTGACGGAAAGCGTATTTTCGATGGACGGGGACCAAGCGCCACTGCGCGAGATAGCGGAGTTGAAGGAGAAATACGGCGCGTGGCTCATGGTGGATGAAGCGCATGCGACGGGACTCTATGGCGAGAACCGGCGCGGGCTGACTGAAGAGCTGGGTGTGAGCGGCCAAATCGAGATACAGTTCGGAACGCTGGGGAAAGCGCTTGGAGCGTCGGGCGGGTACATTTCCGGTTCCCGGGCGCTGATTGATTACCTGGTGAACAAGGCCCGGAGTTTCATTTTTTCGACCGCGCCGGTGCCCGCTGCGGCAGCCGCAGCAACAGCCGGGGTAAGGTTTGTCCAGTCAAGTAAGGGAGAGCGGCGGCGCGCTTTGCTTTGGGAAAGGGTCAAGGAGTTGCAAGAGGGGCTGGGTGGTTGTTCCTCCATGCCAGGTAAAGGGAGCGCGATTATTCCCGTTCCGATTGGCGAGGAAACAAAGGCCGTTGAAGTCTCTGCGGCTCTGCGTGAGCTGGGGATATTCATCCCCGCGATTCGCTATCCAACGGTCGCCCGCGGGCAGGCCCGGCTGCGGTTGACCGTTACGGCGGCCCACAGTGCCGCCGAGGCAGCAGAAGCAATTACGGCGCTGAGAAGCCTACGGAATGGAGTTTCCGGGAAATGAGCCAAACAGCCAAACTCGACCATAAGCACGTCTGGCATCCCTTCACGCAGATGCGGGATTGGCTGAAGAGCGAGCCCATCGTCATCGTTGAGGGTGAGGGGACAGTATTGAGAGATGAGCGAGGCCGGGAATATCTCGACGGCAATTCATCCATCTGGACCAACCTGCACGGACATAACAACGCCAAAATAAACGCCGCCATTCAGCGGCAGTTGAAAAGGATCGCCCACAGCTCGGCGCTGGGCCTGGCAAATGAGCCGGCCAGCCGGCTGGCGGAACAACTGGTGAAATTGGCGAACCCGCCTCAAATGAAGGTTGCGGCGAAGGGGAACATGCGGCCGGAACAAGCGGCTTTCGCCTTAGCTCGAGGGCGGAAAAACACACCCTGTCTTGGAAAGGTTTTTTTCAGCGACGACGGTTCGACGGCGGTGGAGGTCGCGCTCAAGCTGGCTTATGAGTTTTCGCGGCGCACGGGGCGCGGGGCAAAGCCCAGGTTTCTGTCACTGAAAAGCGGTTACCATGGCGACACGATTGGGGCAGTGGCATTGGGCCACATCGACCTCTTCCACAAAGCCTATGCCGAGCTGCTGTTCAAAACCGACGGGGTAATGGCACCCTATTGCTACCGGTGCCCGTATAACCGAGCCAAACCCGAGCGAGCAGACGCAAGGGAATATCGGAGGTGCAATTGGGAGTGCCTGGGCCAGATGGAACGGAAGTTTGAAACGCAGACCAAGAAGGGCAACCCGTATGCGGCGTTCGTCTTCGAGCCGCTGATGCAAGGGGCGGCAGGAATGGTCCCGCAACCGAAAGGCTGGCTGCATCGCGCAGCGGAGATTGCCCGCGGGCATGGCGCGTTGCTGATTGCGGATGAAGTAATGACCGGGTTTGGCCGGACCGGCAAGGAAGGGTCAACGGGGGAAGACCGTGGGAGCGGGCGCAACGTGTTGTTCGCCTGCCACCACGAGGATGTCCAACCGGATTTCATGGCGCTAGCCAAGGGGTTAACGGGCGGGTACCTGCCGATGGCGGCCACGTTGACGACGCAGGCGGTTTTCGAGGCGTTCCTTGGCGAATACGATGAGTTCAAGACTTTCTTCCACGGGCACAGTTTCACCGGGAACCAACTGGGAGCAGCGGCCGGTTTAGCGAGCCTGAAAATTCTGCAGAGCGGGGTTTCGAGCCGAGCGCGCCGGAGGCTGGAAGCGGCGTTGCGTTCGGAGCTGAAAACGCTCTGGGCGCTGCCGAACGTGGGAGACATCCGCCAAGCAGGGCTGGTCGCAGGGGTGGAACTGGTCAAAGACTGGCGCACGAGGCAGCCGTTCGATTTGCGCAAGCGCGCCGGCATACGCGTTTGTGAAGCCATGGCCAGGCACGGCGTGCTGACCCGACCTGTCGGGAATGTGGTGGTGCTGATGCCGCCCTACTGCACGACAACGGTACAAGCGCGCAAAATGATAGCGGTTCTGCGAAAGGCTGTTGAGGAAATCGCAAGGGCGTAAGGCAACACGCAAAGCCGCCCTTGTTTCACCAGCCAATATTGCACGCCGAGCATGGTGAACGGAGAAACGGGAGCCGTCATGCGCGATTTGCAAGGAATTACCTGGGCGGGAAAAACGCCACCCACTATTTCACTATCCACGAATGTCCGTTACGGATAATTTCCGGCAATGGATTTAGCGGGCAGAATAGCAGCGATAAAACAACGGATAGAGGCGTCCTGCGCCCGAGCGGGGCGCGCGACTGATTCGGTCATGCTGCTTCCGGTCACCAAAGGCCAACCCCCGGAGGTAATCGACGAAGCGGCGCGACTCGGTTTGAGCCTGTTCGGCGAAAGCAAGGTGCAGGAGGCGAAGGCGAAAATTCCGCTCTGCCCAAGCCGGTTACGCTGGCACATGATTGGCCATTTACAAACGAACAAGTGCCGGGATGCGGTAGCGCTATTCGAAATGATCCAAAGCGTCGATAGCCTTCGCCTGGCCCAGGAAATCAACAAACAGGCCGAGCAAGCAGCGAAACGGGTGCCCATCCTGCTGGAGGTAAATGCCGCCGGAGAAGCGAGCAAGTTTGGCTACAGACCGGAACAACTATTGGCTGAGGTAACGCAGATCAACGCGCTACCGCGGCTGGAAGTTCGAGGTTTGATGACAGTGCCGCCGTGGTCACCGGAACCGGAAAAGACGCGGGTTGTGTTCCGCCAGGTGCGGGAACTGAAGGCGCGGTGCGAAGAAGTCCTGAGCGGCGCTTTGCCTGAGCTAAGCATGGGGATGAGCGGAGATTTCGAAGTGGCAATCGAGGAGGGAGCGACGATCGTACGTTTGGGAACGGTGCTATTTGGAGAGCGTCAAAAAACCGCCTGATTCGAAATCCCCTTCAAAGTGAGACCCATGCGCGAACATTGGTCTCATCCCGCCGCCGCAAGGATTTTTGGCTTCACTTTTTGGAGGGAGGCTTTAGTGTAGGAATCGTGACTGTAGAAACGTTCAGGCCGGAAATCACCGAGGCGATGAAAGCGTACGACAGGTACATTATCTGCATCGGCAAAACACCCGACGAATTTGAAGTCTCGCTGCTTTCCATGATAAAAAAGGCGATAAAAGCCTACGAGACCCGGGGGGCGGAACTTCGCCACGGAATTGCGCTGGACAAGCAAATAACGGTCATCCTCAGCCAGAATGACGGTCCGCGGCCGATGTGCGGCATCTACTTCAATCTGCACTCGCCGTATCAGAAACAGGTGTTGCCCAAAACGGTCAAGCCCCTAGTCGAACCGGAGCGCGGCTAAGAGCCTGTTTGAAAATTCCGAGGGAGTGCCGGGGATTTTGGCTGGGGACAAGAGGCAGGGAAAAGCAAACACCCTGTCGCAGGCCCGCCTCCGGGAAGGTGGCTGAACCGCAAGATTATTTGTCCCGAACCTCGTCACCGTCCTGGGCGTCACCCGTCAGAATATCAGCAACGATATTGTCATCGCGCTGCGGGCCGGTGACGTTGACCGCACCGACTTTCAATCCGTTCCGGTAGAGAAACAAGTGTTGGTCCAATGCCGGGAGGTGGCCAATCGGAAAATTCAGCACCACAAAGCGCTCGTTCGGATTGACCTTTACAACCCTTCCCACAAGCGCGTTGTCCGGGGTGACAATGAGACTGTAGTTTGGGGTAGCGGCGGCGGGCTTAGCGGTCGCAGGAGGCACAGCAGCCTTTTTTCCAGCGCAGCCGACAGCAATGAACGCTGAAAGGGAAATGCAAAGGATGAACGTTCGCATGAAGAGCAGTTAAATCCGCTCCTTCCTCCAGGTCAACTCTCAATTCCGCGACAATGCCTTGGCTGTTTATGACGGAGCGGTATTTCTTCTTTTATCCCGGCCCGAAACGTGTAGGTTAGCCGCCATGCCAGTGCCGGTCATTAGTGTTACGCAGATGCGCGACTGGGAGCAGGCTACATGGGCCGCCGGTCAAACGGAAGCCGAGGTCATTCGCCGAGTGGGGAAGTGCACGGCGCTGCACGCTTTGCGGATGACGCAAGCGGGGGATCTGATCGTTATTCTTGCCGGCAAGGGCCATAACGGCGCAGACGCCCGTTGCGCGCGGGAACACCTGACAGGACGCAGAGTGGAGGCGCTGGATGTAAAGGAGCCGGCAGCCGAGATGCCGAAATTGGAAGCGTTGCTGGCGCTAAATCCGGCGCTGGTTGTGGACGGCCTGTTTGGCATCGGCCTCAATCGGCCGCTCAGTCCCGACTGGAGCCAGTTCATTCAACGTATCAATGGCACAAACACGCAGGTACTGGCGGTGGACGTGCCATCCGGCTTAAATGCTGACACGGGCGAGCCGCAAGGCGGAGCGGTTCAGGCTTCAGTAACCCTTACAGTGGGCGCACCCAAAACGGGGCTGCTGACCGAGGCAGCTTCGCAGTTTACAGGACGACTGGAAGTCGCATCCGACACCGGCCTGATCCCCTGTCCGCACACCAGCGAAGTCAATTGGACATTGCCGGGAGATTTTGCGGGTTATCCGCCAGCACGGACGGCGACAACACACAAGGGCAACTGCGGGCACCTGGCAATCGTTGCCGGGAGCCTGGGTTATCACGGCGCAGCGGTGCTGGCGGCACGGGGCGCACAACGAGCCCAGCCGGGACTGATCACGTTGCACACCCTTGAAGCCGTTTATCATGTGGTCGCGTCACAATTACAAGCAGTGATGGTAGAGCCCTGGGCGCCCGGAGCCAAATTGATCGGCAGCCACAACGCGGCGCTGATTGGCCCCGGACTTGCGGCTAAAGACATGCCCGACGAGATGAAAATGCTGACCCGGCATCTGTGGCGTGACTCACTAATGCCGGTGGTGGTTGATGCCAGCGCACTAGACTGGCTATCGCTGGATTCGGTCCCCAAGAATTTTCCGCGCGTGATAACACCACACCCCGGTGAGGCCGCGCGGCTGCTGCGCGCCACGCCACAGCAAGTGCAAGCCGACCGGCTAACCGCCCTGCGCAATGTTTCCAAGCGCTTCGGAAACGCCTGGGTCGTTCTTAAAGGGCATCAGACAATTATCGGCCGCAGCACCGGGGAAGTTTACGTGAATCCATCGGGCAATCCACATCTGGCCCAAGGGGGCAGCGGCGATACGCTATCCGGGTATTTGGCGGGATTGCTGGCACAACCGGAGATGCAAACCGACGCACTTAAGACAATCCGCTACGCCGTATGGCAGCATGGCGTCGCGGCAGATTATTTACAAGCAACCCGGAGGAACTGGGTGGTGGAAGACCTGGCTCAAGCGATAGGAATGGCGCAGAGCGCGCCACTGGATCGGGGTTGCTTTGAGCGAGGTTGACCGGGAATTTAAGGGACACAGGCAAGAAACTGCCCGCTCTCCGCTGCGGCACCAAGGTGTGCCGACAAGCTGGCTGTTGCTGCGGCTGGAACGGCATTGGCCAGGCATCTTCTCCTCCTCCGCGCAGTTTTTCCTTGCCCGGCAGTTTGGGTCATGCAGATTCCCATTATGCATGGATTGAGGTTCATCGTGGCGGCGGGCGTTTTTTGGCTGCTCGCAGGAACGGCGATGGCGGAGACGTTCAAGCTCACGACTGGCCAGGAACTTACGGGGGAGGTTTTGCCAGCATCGGCGAATGATCTGGGTGTCCAGATCAGAATCGAGGAAGGCAAATACGAAAAGGTGCCCTGGGCCAGCTTTTCCCAGTTGGATTTAAAGACGCTCGCACAGAACAGGAAAATGGAACCCTTTGTGGAGCCGTTCATCGAGATCACACCCGAAGAAAGAATCCAAAAAACCGAAGTGAAGATTCAACACCCGCCGCGGCTGGAGCGGCCGGCCGCGCAATCCCTGGCGGGGGCGCTCTTTTCATCCGGCCTGGGTTTGCTGCTGATACTGACGCTTTACGCGGCCAACATCTACGCAGGGTACGAAGTTTCCATTTTCCGAGCGCAGCCGACAGCGCTTGTGTGCGGTGTGTCGGCGCTACTGCCGGTACTGGGTCCGATTATTTTTCTAGCCATGCCCCTAAAAGCGGCGCTGACGCCAGAGGTCTGGGAGACGTCTCCGCAAACGAACCCCGAAGGAACGGCGGCAGCGGGAAGCGACCCGGTGGTAAACCCGATGCGGGTTGCGGGAGTGGCGCATCCCGCAGGGTTGAGACTGGCCCAGATCGAGATGAAGCCCGCCGAGCCAGCGCAGCCCGAGATCACAACTTACCAACGCGGCCAATTCACGTTCAACCGCCGTTTTTTTGAGACGAAGTTCCCGAATTTTTTCGGCATCGTGCGGCGGGATGAAGACCGCAGCCTTATGCTGGTTATTAAATCGGCGCGAGGCGAATACACCGGCAACCGGATCAGCCGGATAGCGGCGAACGATCTGCACTTGCAGATCAGGCACGGCCTAGCCACTGAGGAGGTCATGATTCCTTTTCAGGAAATACAGGAAATACAATTGAAGCAAAAAGGGGTGTGAGATATTCTGCAAGCCGGTTATTTGAAAATTTGCGGGACTTGATGGAGGTTTAAAGGCATGCCACAACAGTTCGGAACTTTTACAGCCAGCGAGTTATACTGCCCCAAGTGCCAGCGAGCGCAACCGGTGCGCGAGCGGCTATTGCTGATTCTGCCAAGCGGTGAGTTGTACGAGTTCTCCTGTGCGAGTTGCGGCATGTCACTGGGCAAGCGCACCGTTAGCGGGCCGACAGTCGCACCGCCGCAGAAGGCAAGGTCCGCGCGACCGGGCCGTGGCCGGCTACTAACCACGCACGTCTAAAAATAAATACAAGCGGCGAGGTTCCCTGCCGTTTTTCCGGGGAAATTGTCATCTGATTAAACCAGATCAGTGACCAAGCCAAAGATAGACACAACACCGCCTCAACCCGCCCCCCAGAATTAACAGGACTGTCTTGATTCGGGACATGGCTGGTCACAAATCTAATGAGTTAAGGAACCCGGACAGCAGACGCGAGAAAGTCCTACACAGGGTCCAGATTTACTTCGAAAAGTGTGGGATTTTGATGACGACAGTTGTGCCGGCATCTTTTTTAGTCTGAATCCTAAGGGTGCCGCCGTGAAGTTCGGTGAGGCGTTTGGCAATCGCCAAGCCAAGGCCGAGGCCCTGTTGTTCCTGAAGCTTGCGGTCGAACTGCATGTAGGCGCCGACCTGAGTGGCCTGCTCGGGTGAAAGGCCGAGACCATGGTCGGTAACGGAGAGAGAGATGGCGTCAGGCAAACTAGCAAGCGTCACCTGAACCCGCGTGCCGGGTTTAGAGAATTTGAAGGCGTTCTGGACGAGTTCGCTGACGATCTTGGCGAGGTAGTCCTCGGAAACGGGCACGGGCTTGTCGGCCAGATCGAGGTCGAGGTCAGCTTCGCGGCGGGCGAGTTGGGACTGAGCGCGGGCGTGCCTTTCGAGCAGAGGGGCGGGATGCTCGGTGCATTTTTGGCGCAAAAGAGCAACCTTTTGCGGGTCAACACCAATCAGCTCGATTTGGGCGTAAATGAGGAAATTTTCAATCAACCTTTCGAGCCTTTTGCCGGAGTCATAAATCCCCTGCCCCATCTCAGAGATTTCGGCGGTTGGAAGCGTAGCGGCGTCGCTAGCCAGAAATTCGCCGTAGGCGAGGATGCCGTTAAGCGGGGTGCGCAGCTCGTGCGGGAGCATCAGACTGATATTGTCCCGCAGCCTGGTAAGTTTCGTCTCCGCTTCCCGGCGCAGCACATGGGCTTTCTTAAGCCGCGTTTCCACCGCGGCGTAAAGCACCTCCAGGCTGAAGGGTTTGGGCAGGTAATCGTCCGCGCCGAGTTCCATGCCATGACGCATCCCAGCATGGTCCGCGACCCCGGTTATGAAGATGAATGGAGTTGAAGCGGTGGCGGGGTCGTCGCGGAGAGAGGAGAGGGTGTGATAACCATCCACCCCCTGCATATTCACGTCGCAAAGGATCAGGTCGGGCAACTCGGTCCGGGCCAGTTCGATACCCCTCGCACCGCTGTCGGCTTCGATGACTTCAAATCCCCGCTGCTGAAGTGCGAGTCGAACCATTTCGCGCACATAGGTCTCGTCGTCAATAACCAGGACTTTATTCATCTGTTGCCAAGCATCACTGTTGAATTAAGAACCAAAGGCTTAAACCGCAAATCGGGCAGACACTTTCCGCCCCAACTCGTAGCCTGGGATCTCGTTACCGTCTTCTAAATCTAGAATACCGCTTGCCAGCCTGTCCATCCGGATTCACCGCCAACCGATATTGCCAGATCAGGGCTTGTGTAGAGCAATTTTCTTGCCCGCCCCCCTTGCAAACGCGCAATTTCGACCTCCGCATGGAGGTGCTCCTTCAAACTGGTAGTAATTTGGACAGCTCCCGCGCGACTTCCTTGACCGGCAGGCAGGCCAGTCCATGCGGGTGGCGAAGCACAACCACCCTTTCATTCGGCGGCCGCCAGATTTCCTCCGCCGTGTCGCCCCACAAAATCAAGCCCGGCAGGCCGACGGCCGCGGCAAGATGCGAGATGCCAGAATCGTGGCCGATAAAAGCGACACAACCATCGAGCAGACACGCGAGTTCCGCCAACGGCAAATTCCGTGCCATTTTCAGACGAGCGGGTGGCAAAGCGGCGGCCAGATGTTCCAAGCGGTCGCCTTCCGCCTCACCGCCGACAAGGAGCAGGTTGAGCGAGGTGGAACTTACCAGATGCTCCAATAGCCTTGCCCATTTGGCTTCCGGCCAGTTCTTATGTTCGCCGCCGCTTCCGGGGTGGAGGGCCAGACGGTTGAGGGTTGAGGGTTGAGCATTCAGAGAGAGCCGCGGCACAGGGTCGGCGTCGAAAATCGCGAGCCGTTCCAGCGGCTTGAGATAAACCTTCGTAGCGTGGATTCCCGCAGCTTCATCCGGACGATGCGGTGCGGCGATGAATTGCGCATGGGTGCAGCGGCCGATATTGGTTTGAAAAATTGTGTCCGGGTCGTAGAGATAGGAGACGATGATGTCGAACCCGGAGAAATAACCAACCAGGTCGGCGTCAAGCTCGCCGCCGCGCGCGAAAAATCCGGCCAGCGCCCGCGCTTCGATGGACTGCGCCCGGTCTGCCAGACCGCCCGCCACCGCCAATTGAGCGATGTGCGGATAGCCGAGGATCTCGAGGCGAGCTTCAGGGAATTGCCGACGCAAGGCGGATACCGCGGGCAGCGTCAGAATAAAATCCCCGATGGCACCGCCACGGATCACGAGGATATTGCCGCGAAAGGGATTCGAAGGATCAGCCATTAAACTTGAAACTTCACAGGACAGAAAGGGTAACTCGCCCCGTCGGTGTGCTAGAACTTCGTGACGCCAAGGATGGCCACGAAGAGGCCGAAGGCCAACCGGAAGGCGCATCCGACCCTGACTCGCATTTCGGTCGCCGTTCCCCATTCAAGCAAATCCCGCAAGCGCCACGGAGAAACCGTGAACCACATGCCGGCCACAACCAGCCCATAAGCCCAGACCTGGATGACCAGCACCCAGGACGTCTCCCCCAACGCGGGCCGGCCGGTGTCCACCATCAGTTTGGCCAGCAGAAGCAGCACAACTGCCAAGCCCCGCACGGCCAGGAAATCCTTCACGAAGATACAGGTTCCCAAACCGATGGCAGCGAACCCGAGAAGGAGATAACTTTTGAGGGAAGCAAAGTCGGCAATAGACTCCTGGCTCAGGTTCCACAGAAACCAGGCCGTGCCTAGAAACATCAGCGCCCAGCCCCACGGCACCGAGCGCGGGAACTTGCGAACGCCAGCGGCAAACTGGACTGGTTTAAGGATGCCGTAGATTTGCGGCAGGCCCATGCCCAAACCAAGCAGAATGGCCAGTGTTGAAAGCTTTAGTGTCATCTCAGTCAGTGGCGCTAGAGAATGGAGAATGGCAAGGGACGAAGCAAGCCGGCATCTGTCATTGTTTCCCCATAGACTGGCCGTTGTCCTTAAATGGCAGGGTCTCCGTAGAGCGTAAAAGAGCTTGCACGAGTTATCTTCACATCCATCAGATGCCCCCGATGCCTCGCGGCCCCGTCAAACACGACAATCCGGTTGCACCGCGTGCGGCCCATAAGGCGCAACGGGTTTTTCCTGCTCGGACCTTCCACGAGAATCTGCGCCTTACGGCCCACGAGGGTTTCGTAACGGCACCTGGCAATCTCGTTCACGAGTTGCAGCAATCGCTCATTGCGCTCCTCTTTCATGGCCTGCGGCACTTGCCCGGCCAGATCCGCGGCAGGCGTATCCCGTCGCTTGGAGTATTTGAAAATGTAAGCCTGGTCGAACTCCACCTCACGCACCAACGACAGAGTTTGTTCAAAGTCCTCTTCGGTTTCGCCGGGGAAACCGACGATGAAATCAGAACTTATACCGATTCCTGGTTGAACACGCCGCAGCTTCTCAACGATGTCCAGAAACCGGGCGCGGGTATAGCCGCGATGCATCAGTTTCAAAATACGGTCACTGCCACTTTGGACGGGAATTTGCGCGCTTTCCACCAGCTTCGGCAAGCGGCCATAGGCCTCAACCAAATCATCCCCGTACCCCTTCGGATGGGGGGAAGTGAACCGGATGCGTTCCAGTCCATCGATTTCGTGAACAGCCTCAAGCAACTGCACAAAAGCGGACTTGCCATCTTTCGCTGGAATCTCGCGCTTGCCGTAGCTCGTAACAATCTGCCCGAGCAGGGTGATTTCTTTCACAGCGCCAGCGACCAGTTCGCGACACTCAGCGACGATGTCCGGAATTGTCCGGCTGCGCTCCTCACCACGAGTGTCCGGCACAATGCAAAAGGTGCAGCGCTGATTGCAGCCCTGCATGATGCTAACGAACGCCGTAACCGACTTTCGCCCGTTGCCATTCAGCAGATGCTCCCGAATCGTCCCCTGACTCCCCTGCTCTTCCGCGACGTCCACGATTTTATCCCGCCGGCCGGCAATGAGTTCGTCGAGATACTCCGCCGCGTGATGAAATTTCTGGGTGCCCAGGACAAGGTCCACGTCCGGCAACCGATCGACAAGCTCCTGTCCCCGGCTCTGAGCCATGCAGCCAAGGAAACCAAGCACGGCATGCGGACGGCTGCGGCGCAATTCGGCGGCGACGTTTTCCATTTTGCGAAGCGCCTTCTGCTCAGCCAGATCGCGCACGCTGCAAGTGTTGAACAAGACCACGTCAGCCACCGACTCTGACGCCGCCAAGGTATAGCCCTTGGCGATGAGTTGGGCGGCGACAGCTTCACTGTCGCGCTCATTCATCTGGCAACCGTAAGTCTTGATGTAAACGCTCGGCATTTTACGCTGAAGAGGCAGCGCTGGAAGCTACGCCACGACAGGTGGGTTGAAAAGGGCGAAAGGGACCGTGAGGCACCGGGGATGTTGGATTTTTAGGGAGGAAGCCGCCAATCATTGCCACAGATGGCTCAGATTTCATGGAAGAGGAGCGGAAAGCCCAGCCACGGATGATGCCCCTCTATGGGGTTGATGATCTTCTCAGCGCCAGCACAACCTGAGCAGCTCGCAAACCCAGGCTGAGTGATTCGATCCCCATCGGGATTGCACCCTTTAGTCGAGTGGTTTGACAGGATGAGGAATTGGGAACGGCAGGGACGCCCCCAGAAGGCGGAACTTGCAAGGGAAGCGGGAAAATGGTTCAATGTGCGCGGTTTAAGGCAATGGAGTTTGCCGTCTCGCAGGACGAGAGAACCGCCTGAAGGGTTTCAGTGCTGATAACTCCTGCCAGCGCCACTGGTTAGTGGCCAGGTTGGAACTGTTATGTGGAATGCACTGTGCGTTTTTTGCGGCGGCGTCCCGGGCAGCCTTGCCCGGCGGGGAGTTTCCGGTTTCTTCACCAAAGGACACTGATATGCATCTTCCTCATGAAGCCACGTTGCTGCGGATATTCATTGGCGAGAGCGACCGGTGGCACCACCAACCGCTCTACGAGGCCATCGTGCTCAAAGCGCGCGAAATGCACCTGGCGGGGGCGACGGCGCTGCGGGGACCGATGGGTTTTGGAAAATCGAGCCGGCTGCACACGGCGAAAATCCTGCGGCTCTCCTTTGATTTGCCGCTGGTGATCGAAATCGTGGACAGCGAGGAAAAAATCAACGGTTTCCTGCCGATAATTGATGAGATGCTGAAGGGCGGGCTGGTGACGCTGGAGAAGGCGCGGGTGATTGACTATCGGGCGGAACAGGACGTGGAGGAGGCGCCGGAAATTTGAGCGGGTCGTTATGATCGAGAATATCTGGTTCATTGCGGCTTTCTGGATGGGGCTGGCGCTGGTGGCGAGCTTGATTTCGATTCGGTTGGGCATCTCGGTGGCGCTGATCGAGATACTGGTGGGCGTTATCGTCGGCAACATCCACTTTGGCCCGTATCACGACCTGCTGCGGACAACCGAGTGGACCAACTTTCTGGCGATGCTGGGGAGCGGGGTGCTGACGTTTCTGGCTGGGGCAGAAATTGACCCGGCTTCGCTGCGGGCAAATCTGCGAGCAAGCATGAGCATTGGGGTGCTTTCGTTTTTGTTACCGTTTCTCGGGGTGTGGATGTTCGCGCAGTTCGGGCTGGGCTGGCCTTTGCACCAAGCGTGGATTGCCGGGATCGCGTTGTCCACGACGTCGGTAGCGGTGGTGTATGCAGTGATGATTGAAGGCGGGCTGGGGAGCACGGCGATGGGCAAAACGCTGCTGGCGGCCTGCTTCATTACGGACTTTGGCACGGTACTGGCGTTGGGTGTGTTGTTCACGGACTTCAAAATATCCCTGATCGTATTTGTCGTGGTGGCGGCAGTAGTGCTGTGGTATATGCCGAAGTGGACGCAGCTGATCATCACGCGGCTGGGGGCGACGCGGGTGAGCGAGCCGGAAGTGAAGTTCATTTTCTTTGTGCTATTCTTCCTAGGGTAATAATATACTTGACTCACAAGGCGGATTCTGCTAATTTGGCAGCATTGACCGGGTTCACTTTTTTGTACCACTCCATGAGTTAGTCAGAGCACTTGGTTGATGTTATGTTTTTGTTCTGATTTTGTCCATCCTTGGCGGAGGGAGGGCGAAGCCCGACCGGAGC
>CAIQQM010000301.1 GCA_903873945.1 uncultured Verrucomicrobiota bacterium | reverse complement strand
CGGAAAGTTCAACAGCATCGTTGCGCTCAAAGCGATCGACACGAACGGAGTGGTCCAGGCTTCATACAATTACACGGTGCCGGCAACCGTCAGCTTTGATTGGGACCGGAGCACCTTGCTGAAAGCCGAACAGGCACGATAACGACCCAGTTTTTGTTCGTTCGCCAAATGTGGAACAAGCTAACGGAGCCGTCCGGCAAGGGCGGCTTGGGCCGTTAACCGTTCGGCCAGGAAGGGGAGGGCCGAGGGAAAGCCTACGGCCAAAATCCACCGCCGCCACGAATGAAGAACCCCAACGCAATCAGGCCTAAGGCGCAGGAGCTCAACGAAACCGTCCGCCGGCCGCAGGATATTCTCAAGCTCAAGGTGGGGAAGGTCATGGCCGAGCCGAAATTCGATGGATCTTTCGCCTACATCACACGGGACCGGGTCACCGGACAGACGGTGATCTGCACCAAGGATGGAAACCAACTCCAGCTTGAACCCGTGGTTCAGAATTTCATCTGCAATCATTTTGCGCCCTTGACGGAGCACTTCCTCTTTGAAGCCGAGGTCGAGCCGTCCCCTTGGACGGAAACCAACAAGGTCATGTTGAACGGGAATCTTTACACGGGGAAACCAATGCCATTTCACATCCGGCTCGTGGTGCATGATGTCCTGCCCATGGACGAGATCGAAAAGCCCGCTTCCAGAGCGTGCGAACGGTATGCTTTGATGCGCAGCCTCGCCGGCGTTGCGGACGGGGTAAAACTGACGCAACCGTATCTATGGGACAAAAGCGAGCGCGCCAGCATCTACATCACGCCCTGCCAAGAACTCACACCGGTAGAGGCGGCAGAGCTTTTCCGCAAAGGGTGGGAGACAGGACAAGCTCAGAAGCGCGTCATGGTGGCCGGGCTGCCCTACGAGGGCATCGTGCTGATCAACCCGAAGAGCCTCCACCAGGCCGGGCGGAGCAACAAATGGAAGGTGAAGCCGTTTCACACGGTGGACATCCGGGTCACGGAACTCAAGGAAGGGCACAGCGGCAAAGTCCCTCTTTACGAGGTTCACGGGTACGACACCAAGACCGGCGACACCGCCAAGATCACTAGCGGGATCGGTCCAGAGATGTTCGCTGCGATCAAGCGGGCCGAACAGCAATACGCCGCCGTCGTCGTCGAGGCGGAAGTTTCCTCGCTCAAAGATTTGAAATCCGCCAATCCGACGATCATCGCCGTCCGCTATGACAAGATGGGCTCACCGAAACAAGAGCCAGAGCTGGTTTGAAAGACCTCGTAGTCGCGCTGCCCGCGCGACTGCTGCGCCTGCCATTGTTGGGACGGCCAGTTCAGAGCAGTTTTCTCACCCGGTATCGGCGTCAATGTCCGACCTCGCCAAACAAAAAGCATGAGCGACGAATTGCACTACACCTTCAAATGCCCCAAGTGTGGATGCCCGACTTTCGAGGAAATCCTCATCAACGTGACGCAAAGCACCACCTTTCAGCGGGTCAACTGCGACGCCGAAATTACCGAGCCTGACTATCAGAACACCTCGACCGAGGGCGGCGAAATCAATCGCTACCAGTGCCAGAGTTGTGGGTTCGTCCTGCAAAACGAACACGGCGACACCATAAACGACACGCAGGCTCTGAGGCAGTGGCTGGAGAAAAACGGCCAGAAGACCGCGGATGAATCACCAGGATAGCTCCAACGGCGGCGCTGGCTTTGGTGAATCCAAATTCCGGCGGGGACCCTCGCCAGCAGATTGGGCTAGGGGAGCGGCTGGATGGGACAGGCTAAAGCTGGCCAGCCAAGGATCCACAATGCGCTCCACGACGACGTTGAGCTGTTCGCGGGTGACCGAGACGACGGTTTGGCTGATCTTGTTGGTGATGAGCAGGTGATCCTTTGAAGGGCAGATGCAGCGTATCTCGTCCACGTCAGCGACGCCGGGTGAAAATGTCGAGCATTCCCAGTTGTCTTTGCCGTCCAGCGGGATGTCGCCATCCTGCCACGCGCGATGAATGCCGCTGAGCGTTTCCGGCAACAGACGTATCGATTGCTCGTGTTGTGACAAAGTCACCCGGCCATCTTGCACGCTCCCGACATCCAGCAGGAGCTTCCCGCGGTCGGTGAAGGTCATGCCGCGATATTGCTGTCCAGCCTCCAGAACGCGCCGGCGAGCAGCCTGATCCGAACCAAACTTCATATCCCATTGTAAGTCGCTGAGCGCCTGGCAAGGCGGCCAGAAACCGCTTTGCGAATCAAAACCTAACCTGGAAGAAGCCCTGCCTCACCTGGCGGAATTGGAGCAGCGGAACATACAGACAGAGAGCCTTTCCTTTAAAAATGAGCATCGAGTGGGAAAAGAGACGCGAAGTTTTTGATTCCTTCAGCCCCATTGGCGGAAAACTGATCCGCCGCGCGGCCGTCAACTGGAGGAGAATACAGGCCATCGATCATGGGCTGTTGCCCGCCCTGCG
>CAIQQM010000300.1 GCA_903873945.1 uncultured Verrucomicrobiota bacterium | reverse complement strand
CACCGGCTCCAGGTCATGCATCGGAATGCCAAAGGGCTTGAACCCCTCCATAATGGGGGGCTTCTCAATCACCCGTTTATTTACCGGACGCGCCATAGGCCTGTTAGTTACGCACCATGGTTCATAACCTGGACCCGGTTGTCAACTCCTTCCGTCCGAAAAAGTGGATCACCACTCCGTCACTTGGGCAGAGTTGCGTTCCTCGGGTCGCATCGTCCAAACTGGGTGCTGACATGGGTGAGACCGTCGTCATCACGATACTCGTCGAGAACACCGTTCATGCCCGCGGCTTGCTGGCGGAGCACGGCCTCTCCTTCCACCTCCAGGTGGGACAGCGCAGCCTGCTGTTCGACACCGGCCAAAGCGATCTGTTCCTCCACAACGCCCTCAAGTTGCGCCTCAGCCTCGCAGGCGCCGAAGCCATCGTCCTAAGCCACGGCCATAACGACCACACCGGAGGCCTAAAAGCCGCCCACCAGGCAGCCCCGCAAGCGCGCCTCTTTCTTCACCGCGCCGCCCTGGCACAGAAATTCGTCGGCGATCCCGACGGAACCACCCGCTCGATCGGGATGGATGAGGCGAGTGCGGAAACTATCCAAAAGGCGGCCAAAGCCGTGGTCCGGACCAGAAAACCCACCGAAGTGCTGGACGGCATCTTCGTCACCGGGGAGATTCCCCGACAGAACACTTTTGAAGACACCGGTGGCCCATTTTTTCTCGACGCAGCCTGTGCTCAACCAGACCCGCTACTCGACGACCAGGCGCTTTTCTTTGACACGCCGGACGGCTTGGTGGTGCTGCTTGGCTGTGGTCACGCGGGCGTGGTGAACACGCTCGATTACGTCCAGCGCCTCACCGACGGCAGGCCAATTCACAGCATCCTTGGCGGATTGCACCTGAGGGCGGCCAGTCCTGAACGGATGGAGAAAACGGTCGCCGCGTTTCGTCGCTGGGACATCCAGCAGTTTGCCCCTGGCCACTGCACCGGCTTACTCACGCTAGCCGAATTATGGACTGCGTTTCCGGGGCGCTGTTCTCCCTGCGCGGTAGGCACAAGCTGGGTTTTCCCAAGGTAGAGACAGCCGGCGGTATCAAAAAGCGTCTAGCGTTTTGCCATGGTCATCCTCTGGCCGTCGGTAGTCGGCGAACAAAGGACTGTGTCCGGGTCAAGGTTTCAGGTTGCAGAGACGAATTACCAGCAGCGATGAAGCACTGATGAAAATCCACAGCACCAATCCCAAAGTAGCCGCTCGCCAGCCCAGGACGCGCAAAGTGCGAACCGATAGAGACGCTCCGATCAGGCACAACACGAGAGTCATGCCACTACGGGCGATTTGGGAAATGTGAGGCGCCCACGTTGACACCACGGGAACGAAACTGCGCGACAACGACGCCATTAGAAAAAAGCCGATAAACCAAGGCACAGCGATTTTGAATTTCCGGATGTTCCTCGCGCCAATGGAGGACTCAGCGTTTACGAGCTTCTGTGTGCCTTTATTGAACGCTAGAGCCATGCCGAAGGTTATCGGCACAATCCAAAGCGTGCGGGAGAGTTTCACCGCCGTAGCCGTCTCCAGCGCATCGGGCCCGTAACTCAAAGCCGCGCCGACCACTGAGGAAACATCGTGAACTGCGACACCCGACCAAAGGCCAAATTGAGCCTGACTCAAATGCAATGCATGGCCGACTAAAGGAAAAATATACAACGCGGCAGCGTTCAGGAGAAATACCGTGCCGATGGCGACGGCTATTTCCGCCTCGGTTACCGCGATGACCGAACCAACGGCAGCGATAGCTGACCCGCCGCAGATGGCCGTTCCGGCGGATATAAGCGCAGTTGTTTTCTTGTTTAACTTCAGAAAGCTGCCCACCCAATAACCAAGCAGCAGCGTGGCTCCAATGGTCACGGCGGCGAACAAAGACCCGCTGATCCCTGCGCGCAGAATCACGGGCAGGTTCATGCCGAATCCCAGAAACACCACGCACACCTGCAACAGTCGTTTGGCGAAATGCGCTCCGCTTTGAGCAAACGGCACGCCAAACAACAAAGCGAATGCCATTCCGGCAAGCAAAGCCAGCGGCGGCGTCGCCCACAGCATCAGGGAAATCGTGAGAAAGGCGAATCCAAGATTTCGGACAGTGGCATTGTTCATGGCGGCAGGAAGCATCATCGGCTGGGAGCCGGTGGTTGCTCGTTCAATTGCGTGTCGCGGTGGATATAATTTGTTGGGCGCGGTGGTAGGAACCCAGGTTGAATGCATTGTGATAACCCATGCCTTTGAGTTGCCGCTTCGCAATGCCGCTGCGCGTTCCGCTCAGGCAATGCAGGAGCAACACCTGGTTCTTGTCCTTCACGAGGCAAGGCAAGTTTTCGCGCAAGTCGCCCAGCGGAATGTTGACCGCCTTCGCCACATGGCCGCTGCGGAATTCCTCCGGCGAACGCACGTCAATTACTAACGCGCCTTGCTGTAAATACTTTCGCGCCGTTGCGGCTGACACGAAGGACATTCGTTTGAAAAGAAAGAATGCCCCAAAGGCGAGTCCGCCGACGATTGCGATGGTCCAGTTCATAATCTGTAGGGGTTCCGCAGGAACACAGCGGAAACCGGCGCGCAAGAAACTCCCCGGCTCATTTTGATTTGTGCGTTTCCTTCCACTTTTCGCGCAACGCGCCGTGCAGGCGTTCGTGGAATTTGAGCGGCAACTCGTACGGTTGGCCGGCTTTGTAAAGCGTGATGGTCTTGCGGATGTTATCAACGACCACCTGGCAGGGATTGCAGCCCGCCATATGCTGCTCAAACTCGTCGCAGATGGCCGGATCAATCGTGCCATCCACGTATTCGTTCAACATGGCCAGCATTTCTTCACACTTCATAATATCTCGTTCCGGTAGTTCTGAGCCGCCATCGCAGAAAAAGTTACAAGCCAGAGTTCTCGATTCAATGTGGGTGGTTGTGGGTTGGGATCAATCGCCGCTCGGGGTTGCCCAGAGTGCGTGTCAACTGCTCGCGCAATTGAAGCCGGGCGCGGAGGAGGCGTACTTTGACGTTCGCCTCGCTAAGACCCAGGGCCTCGGCGGTTTCCTTTACTGACAACCCCTCCACGTCGCGCAGTAGAAATACGAGCCGATGCTTCTCGTCCAACTGGGCCAACGCCCCGTCCAGCAAACGGCGGGTCTCGTTGCGTTGCACCAACTCCTCCGGTGATTGCCGCCAATCCGCGATGTATTCAGGGTGGGGGATTGCACCATTTTCATCTTGGGATTCCGTAGCCTCCTCCAAGGAGACTGTGTCGAGTCCCTTGCGCTTGCGGATTACTTTGAGGGCGGCGTGTGCGGCGATACGGAGCAGCCAGGTAGAAAAACTGGCCTCGCCCCGGAATCCATTCAGGTTCTCCAAGGCGCTTAGAAAGGTTTGTTGTGTGACATCCTCAGCATCTTGCTCCTGGCGCAACATCCGCATCGCCAGAGAGTAAACTCGTTGCTCGTAGCGGCTGGTCAATGCCTCGAAGGCCGCCAAATCGCCCAATTTGGCGCGTGCCACCAACTCGGCATCGGAAGGTTTCAGGGTCATCGGATGTCAGACAATGGGCTTTTTCCAGATCGGAACGACGCGCTTCAACTCGTCGATAAGCCATTGGCAGGCGGCAAATGCTTCCTGACGATGCGGCGCGAGAACTTCCACCCAAATCGAAGGCTGGTTAACCTTTACCATGCCAACCCGGTGGACGAGCCGCACGGACTCGATCGGCCAGCGTTTTCCCAACTCATCGAAGAGGAGATTGAACTGATGCTCGGCCATGCGCTGGAAAGCTTCGTATTCGAGGCCGCTAATGGCGGCGTTGCTCTCAACTCTCCGGACCATTCCCGAAAAGCAGACCGCCGCCCCGCTAGCGCCGGATCCTTTTCGCTGCGCCAGAAGAGCAGCCTCATCAATCGGCTCAGTCGTTATCAGCAGGTACCGTTGCATATTCTTCAACCGGCGGCAGCCAGTTCCAGGGCGTAAGGCTATCCCCCTTGCACGGGTGGAAAAAACGAAACATCGTCTCCATCCTTCAATACGTAACTGGGTTGCTGGTAATCGAGGCTGACGGCCATGAGTGTGGATTTTTGCATTCCATCTAGTTTGGGGAAGCGCGCGGCAAGTTTCGCGAAGAGGTCGCCGAGGGTGCTGCCGTCCGGAAGGGTTTCGGTGGCCTGGGCGAAGCCGGTCAGGTCCTTGAGGTAAGAGTAAAAGCAAACGGTTATACGCATCGAATCTAGTCCTGCGGCAGTTTCAGTTTTGGGTGCGGAGCATACATCGCGGGTTCATCAGATGTGTTTTGAGTCAAGCTCGTCTTTTAAGGTGTAGCCGGTTTGCTGGCGTTTGAAGTTCACCTCGTTTTTCTTGACGTAGGCGTTGAAAACATCGTCGGCACTCATGCCGAGCACTTGGGCGAGGCTGATGAGAAAATGAAACAGATCGACAACCTCGACCCGCGCGTTCTGCTCATCGAATTTCTGGTATTTGGCCCACCATTTCCAGGGAACGCTGTCGGTTAATTCGGCAATTTCCTGGGACATTGCGCGGCAGTAGTTAAGCAGCCACTGGGTTCTTTCTCCCTCATTCATGTTCGCGGTGCGGACGCCGATGCGCTCATTAAGCGCTCGCTGCATCCGGAAGAGCTCGCGCAGCTGGTCTGGTGTTTCCATGGATGGAGAATAGGGGACGGGGGCGGAAATTCCAACGTCCAACTTCCCGGGCTCAACGACAGAGTTGCGGCGGGCGACGGTGAACTTTGAACTTTGAAGTATACCGGACGGGTCGTATAAATGAGTCATGCTATCGTTGCCGATATTGTTATCCAATGGAGGGCCGGTGTTGTGGCTGATCCTGCTGAGCAGCGCCGTTGCCGTGGTGGTATTTTTCGAACGCTTTCTGCACTGTCATCGGGAACAGATAAATTCGATCGAGTTCCTCAACGGGGTGCGCACGGTGCTGAAGCGCAACAATATTGTCGAAGCATTGTCCATCTGTGATGCAACGCCGGGGCCGGTGGCGCGGCTGGTGAAGACGGCCATCGTGAACCGCAACCATGGGCGGGATCGGGTGCGGGAAGCGCTGGAAGAGGCGGGTTTGGCCGAAGTGCCGCGCTTGGAGGAAAAGTTGAACTTACTTGCGACGATCGCCCAACTGGCGCCGTTGCTGGGTTTACTGGGAACGGTGCTGGGTTTTATCCGGACGTTCTATCTCATGCAGGAATCGGGGTTGAATGCGCACGTTGGGCAGCTATCAACCGGAATCTGGCAGGCGCTAATTTGCGCGGCGGCAGGACTGGCGGTGGCGATTCCTGCCCACGCCGGCTACAACTACCTCGTGAGCCGCGTTAACGCCATCGTGCTGGATATGGAACGGGCGGCGACAGAAATTATAAACATCGCCACTGAAACGGCCGTGCCGCAAACGTCATGAAATTTCCGCGCAACGCTCGCATCTTCCGGGGCCGGCTGGATATGGCGCCGTTTGCAGTGGTGTTTTTTCTGCTGGTGATGTTTTTGTTGCTGGCGTCGTTGGTATATACGCCAGGCGTGCGGCTGCAGCTTCCAGTGGCGAACGATTTGCCGGGCACGGATAAGCCAACGGTATCGGTGGCAATCGATGCAAACGGGCGGTTGTATTTTGAGAACCAATTGATAGAGGCAAATGAATTGAAAAACCGTTTGCGCAAGGCGGTGGAAAGATCCGGCGAGCCGCTAACGCTCGCGGTACAGGCGGATGAAAAGGTGAGTTATAAGCAACTGATTGACTTGACGATGTTGGCGCGCCACGCTGGCATTCAGGAAGCGTTGCTGGCGACTTTGCCGGGCCCGTTTTCCCGCGCGTCAAACCCGGCGCCATGAGTGCGGCTTTGGCCCAACCACGCCCCTGGTCCTGGCGCCGCTGGTGGGAACTGGTGGGGCTGGTGTTCGTGGTGCAACTCGGGCTGATCTTCTGGTTGAGCGACCGCGCGCCAATTCGCGTACGCCCACCGGCGGCAGCGCCAACCCTCCTGCTCGCTGGCAATTCTTCCGCCGAAGTGTTGGCGCTTAAGGATCCCACCCTGTTTGCCTTGCCCCATCGGCAGGGATTCTCGGGGTTGGCGTGGCTGGGAATAACCACACAAAACTTCCCGGCTTTCGAGTGGACCGAAAAGCCGCGATTTCTGCCGCTGCCAACCCGGCAGCTCGGTAAAGATTTTAATCGATTTACGGAAACGAACAACTTCCCCTCCCTGCAAACTTCGCCGATGCCCCGGCCGGAATTAATGCTCCCTGAACTTTCGCGGACGGCGATCGCATCGGCGCAATCGGCGCTGCGAATCGAAGGCAAGTTGACAGGCTGGCAATTGATTGCGCCTCCGGTCGTACCGTCCTGGAGGCACCCAGATCTTCTGACCAACAGCATCGTCCAGGTAGTGATTGATGCCGAGGGAAAGCCGGTATCCGTGACGCTGTTGACAAGCAGCGGCCTGAAGTCCGCCGATGACCTGGCACTGGAGCGGGCAAGGGGTATGCGTTTTGAATCTCTGAGAAGAAGTGGTGTTGAAAGACCAAGGGAGCCGGGAACAAGATTGACTTGGGGCAAACTGATTTTCGAATGGTGCACATTACCGCTGCCGGATTCCGAAAACGGCGAGACGGCGGTGGGTCTCTAACATGTCAATTCAGGGTTTGATTTTGACTTATGTGGTGGTTTTGCTGGCCGGGCTGGTTGGGGCGACTGTGTATACCGAACTGCGTCGGCGCCGTTTTGGACCGACGCCAAGCGAGGACCGAATCTTTCGTTGCAAACGTTGCGGATATGTCTATACAGACGACCCGGATGTGGAGCGATCCCGCTGTTCGCAATGCGGGAAAACGAATGAGGCGATCGAGTTTTAGCGGCCGTTCCTAAGCCGAATCGTCCGAGTGCGGGTGATGGTGCCTGAGGATATGAGGCCGTTCTAGGTCATGCGCGAGCATCAACTGTTCGTCGTTAAGGAGGGTCAGCACCGGACCGTCAGCCACAACGAGTCCGTGGTCGAGCACAATCGCCCGGGAGCACAACTCGGCCACCAACTCCAAGTCATGGGTTGCAATGATCTTGGTGGCGTCGATTCGCCGGAGCAACGCTTTGAACTCGCGCCGACCCCGTGGATCGAGATCGCTCGTAGGTTCGTCCAACGCCAAAACAAGGGGTTCGCAGGCGAGCACGCCCGCTAGGCAGGCTCGGCGCTTTTCGCCATGGCTCAAATGGTGCGTGGCACGAGATCCATAATCTGCCAGGCCAACCTGCGCCAGGGCTCTTCGGACACGGGTCTCCACAACGGCGTCCTCAAGCCCCAATTGTTGAGGGCCAAACGCAACATCCTCTTCGACGGTAGGGCAGAACAATTGGTCGTCCGGATCCTGGAACAGCAGCCCTACCTGATGGCGAATGGTCTCAATAGACTCTGGAGTGACCGACTGGCCAAAGATCCGAACGGTTCCGTCCAAGCCCGGCTTGTCCGGCAGGAGGCCGTTCAAATGAAGCAGCACAGTGGATTTGCCGGAGCCATTGGGACCTAGAAGACCGACGCACTCACCCGGAGCAACACGGAAGGTTACACCACGCAACGCCTCGGTGCCGTCATGGTAGCGATAGCGCAAATTGGTGATCTCGAGAGCAGTGTTCATTTCCAACCCCGGGCGCACATGGCGTCGTAAATGCGCTCAGCCCTTTCCGAGCCGCGTATAAAGAGCTGGCTAACGACGGTGGCGAGAGTGCGCCAGCGCGCGCCGTGCTGGCGAGTGAATGTGCGGCTGGCCCGGGCCCGACGCATCCGTTCTGCTTCGTCGGTCAAGACGAACAGGTAACGGTGCATGAGGGCGAGGGTGGTGACCAGGAGGGAGGGCACATGCGCGAACTTTAAAACCCGCAGGATACTACTGAAGGGAGTGGTGTTTGAAACGAGGATGACGGTGAGGAGACAAATCGCACTTCTTACAGCCACATTCCACCAAGAGGCGCCGGCGACGGGCTGGAGAGCGTTGAGCAACGCTACGCCCAGAACGAATGGGGACAGCAAGGCGAGCCGTTTCAGGAGAAACAGGAGGGGGAGCCGGCTTATCAAAACCACCAATGCCAGGAATATGCTGGCGCCGACAAACCAGGAGACCCGCGTTCCCGGAACAAGCACGGTAATGACGATAATGGCAATGGCAACGCCGAGTTTCAGCGCTGCCGGCACATGGGAGAGCGGGCTGTGTGGGCGGCTGTGATGGTGGCCAACCCAATCGTCAATCATGGCTCGATGACCCCCTTGCGGTGTTGGCTTCCTTCTCCGGCACAAGGGTCCTGCCCAGCGCCAGCGCGAGGCCAAAGACAACCAGCGCGCCGGCGGCGCCGGCAACAGCCGTGGAGCCGGCCGGCCAGTGGAAGCCGGGAACCCGGTAATCGGGAGCCGGTGCCGACACGACCGGTTGAAGGGCTTTACGGTCGAAGCCAAGTTTTGCGGCGGCAGCATCAAGGCCATCGGGCCAGCCGCAGGCAAATGGAGCCACGAAAACTGCGAGGCCGAGAACTGCCAGCAGGCCATAGCGAACGAATTCCTTGAGGGGGCGTGGCTGGCTGGCGGCATTCATTTCGCTTGCGAGGTCCGGCCGCACCCGTTGAATAGCGATGAAAACCAGGGCGCTGATCAGACCTTCGCCGATCCCGATCAGCATGTGCACACTCGCCATCGCGGCAAAAGCCGCCGGCCAGGCAACCGTTCCGGACCAGGCAAGCTGGCCGGCACAACTAATCGAGGCCACCACGGTCGAACACCAACTCGCAAATACGATGGCCGTCACCTGGCCGCGCGGTCCCGGCAGCCAATGGCAAACCAAACGATAAAGAGCATAGCCACCCGCCGCTCCGAGGATGGCCATATTGAAAATGTTCGCACCCAATGCCAACACGCCGCCATCTGCGAAGAGAAAACACTGGACAATAAGCACGGTGGTCAACACCACAATGGCGGCGCCCGGACCGAGTAAAGCAGCTATGAGCACACCCCCCACAAGGTGTCCCGAGGTCCCGCCCGCGACCGGAAAGTTGACCATTTGGGCGGCAAAAAGGAAAGCGGCGGCAAGCCCCAATAACGGCACGCGCCGAGGTGGAAGCTTCTTCCTGACCTGGCGCAAGGCCAGTCCGACTCCAGCCGCAGCAAGCGCGGCAGCAGTAACGGCGGTCTTCCCATCGATGAACCCGTCGGGTATATGCATAATCGAAACTTGGCGCAGTCTCTCAGCAATCTGGCGGCGATTCAACTGCGGGCTGGTGAAAATGACAAAACTGTCATGCCAGATTCAGGGCTCTTTCATGTTCGCAGGGTGAACTTTGGGCCGTCAGGTTCAGCAATCAAACAACCAAACAGATGAAAATCAAAAACTTAATCAATAGGCAGCATAACCATCTCACGGGAACCGTCGTGCTGGGGATCATGCTATTCACGAATTTATCCATCGTCAATGCACAGGACAGATACGTGTTTGCAAAAGAGATCCCGGTCGGGGGTGAGGGAGGGTGGGATTATCTTTCCGTGGATTCAGGCGCCCGCCGTCTCTATGTCAGCCACAGCACAAAAGTTGTCGTCATTGACCTCGACAAGAACATCGTGGTCGGCGAGATCACCAATACCCCCGGTGTCCACGGTCTTGCCCCAGCGCCGGATCTTCAGCGTGGGTTCACGAGCAATGGGCGGGAAAACAAAGCAAGCATT
>CAIQQM010000299.1 GCA_903873945.1 uncultured Verrucomicrobiota bacterium | reverse complement strand
TTCTTCTCACCCTACGTCACTCGTGCGTCGTTAACTTCAGCGGCAAAGTATGCGGGGGACAAACTGGGGTTCACTTTCATCTGCCGCGCAGAAGGCGACCGTGGCGCACGTTGCTGGAGGACGGAATGACAACTCATTCCGACCGTTACCACGCAGTCTGGTCGGCCAGCTCCACCGCCGCCAATTGGACCTGCGCGGGCCGGATGGCGATGGTCTCCATCTCCCCAAACGACAAGAAAAGCATCTACGCTGCGGAAGGCACCGCAGCGCATGAGATCGCCGAGAAGGCGTTGCGCGCCGACAAAGACTGTTCGAAGTTCTTGGGTGACACCTACACCATCGACGGGTTCGACGTGGAGATCACGGAAGAGCTTGTCGGTTCCGCGCAGACTTACGTCGATTACGTCGTCGCCAACTACGATCCAAACGCAGGGGACTTCCTGTTCTTGGAGGAACGCCATTCGTTAGCTCAGCTCGACCCGCCGTTTGACGCTGGCGGGACATGTGACGCCACCATCATCAAGCCGCGTCTGGGCGAGATCGAGGTGGTTGATCTGAAGAATGGTCGTGGCATCGTCGAGGTGAATGGCAACAAACAGACGCGCACCTATGCGTTGCTCGCCTTGCTGAATGCCCCGAAAGAGCTGGTCAATCAAATTGATCAGGTCAAAGTGACCATCGTCCAGCCGCGCGCCTCCCACAAGGATGGCCGTATCCGCAGCGAGACGTTCCATATCGCGGAGCTGATCGAGTGGACATCGGAGCTCATGAAGGCCATGCACCGGTCCAAACTGGCGTTGGACTCGTTCGAGATGATCAACGGCAGCCGTTCCATGTTCGACGAATGGGCGGCGGCTGCGTTGACCCCCGGCAGCTGCACCTTTTGCCCGGCTATCGGCATATGCCCCGCGCAGCGCAAGAAGGCGCTGGGGGTGGCGCCGGAAACGGCAAAGTTGTGGTTTGAAGACCCGACATTGGAAACCGTTCCAACGATCTCCAATACGGTTTCGGCCCTGTCGCCGGACGAGCTCTCCCACATGCTCGATGGTCTCGGCATGTTGGAGGACTGGATCAAGGCTGTGCGCGCCACCGCACATTCTCTCGCAGAAAGTGGCACGGACATTCCCGGGTACAAGCTCGTTGAAAAAATCGGGAATAGAAAATGGGCGGCGGACGACGAAAAAATTATTTTTGATCTCAAATCAAAAATAAAATTATCGGACGAGCAAATTTTTTCCAAAAAATTGCTGTCGCCCGCCCAGATTGAAAAAATTATCGGCCCACAACGAAAGGAAGAGATTTCCAACATGTACCACAAGCCCGTCACCGGAACGAATTTGGTGGCGGAAAAAAGCAAAACTCGCCCGGCCATCAAGGCTACACCACTGAACTCTTTTTTTGAAACTGTGAAGGACTGAACATGGAACGCTCATCTGACTTCAAGACCCCTTTGTGCCGCGTCGCGTTTGCCGGGTCGCTCTTCAAGCCCCGCGCCCAGACAGAGGGCGCTATAGAAAAATATGGCTGCACACTGATCTTCGAGAAGAGCTGCGACCGCACCGCGCTCGACGCCGCCGTCAAGGGCGTCATCGTCGCCCAGTGGGGCGACAAGGGACTGGAGCGGGCCAAAGCTGGCCTGATCAAGTCGCCCTTCCTCGACGGCGCTGGCAAAGAAGCCCGCAACAAGAAAACCGGCGACGTTCATGCGGGCTTTGGACCTGACGTCTTCTTCCTGCGGGTCCAGTCTGTTCGCGCCCCGATGCTGCGCTACAAGTCGGAAAACATCCCGGCCACGGAAGAAGAGATTTATTCCGGTTGCTACGGCAAGGCCGTGCTGAATGCGTTTGCGTGGAACAACCCGCAGAACGGCGACGGCATTTCGTTTGGCATCCAGTTTTTTCAGAAGATCAACGATGGCGAGCGTCTGGGCGGCTCTGGCGGGTTCGACGCAAAGGGCTGGATGGAGGTTGTCCCCGACAACGGTGACGCGCCTGAAGCCACCCGCACGGGCGCTGGCGCCAGCGGTCTGTTCGGTCTGTAATCAATCGGCGCGGGGCAACCCGCGCCACCACACTGGGAGAACACCATGACTGAGAATGTGAACACAAGCGACATGATGCGTATTTTGGACCGGATCGAGAAGCTGGAGGGCGAAAAGGCGGAGATTGCCGCCGACATGAAAGCCGTCTGGGCGGAAGCTAGTTCCAAGGGTTTCACCAAAGAGCTCCGCAAGGCCTACAGCATTCGCAAAATGAAGCCGGACGAACGGGCGGTGCTGGGCGTTTACGTGCAAGCACTGGGGTTGTTCGATTAATGAGCAATCAACCTTGGTCGGAAGCCGACGTAGCCAAGCTACGCGTTATGGCGGCTAAGGGGATGACCTCCCGGGAGATAGCAAACGAGTTGGGCGAAGGGTTCACGCGCAATTCGGTGATTGGGAAAACGCAACGTATGGGCATCTGGATCGGCAAAGCAAAGCCTGCCGCGCCAGAGCCTGAACCTGAACCAATTGCGGAGGAGCCGGTCGTGGCGACGATCCATTACCTGAAACCTAAAACGCCGTTTCGCCAGTCACCCGTTGAAGTACAGAAGCCGCCCGGTAATCAGGTCTTTCTTATGGCTTTGACACCCAACATGTGCCGCTTCCCGGTCAGCGGGGACGGAGCCAATACCTTGTTCTGCGGCGACCCAACAGAAAGCGGGTCGTGGTGTCCGGATCATCGAAAGCGTGTCTTCGTCCCCAAACCGGGAGTTAAGCGTCATGGGGAAGAGGTCAAAGTTCGAAAGGAATCCGATGGATTTCTACCCGACTCCGGCGCCAGCAGTTTCCGCTTTGGCGCCAAGGTTAAGTAGGAATACCACTTTCGTCGAACCCTGTGCAGGTGATGGTCGGCTTGCCGACATGCTCGACATGCTCGGCCACACCTGCACCTACGCTTCCGATCTGGAACCGCGCCGCAATGACATCCGCGTTCTTGATGTCTTGAATCTGAACGAAGTCCATTGTTTTGGTGCGGATGTAATCATCACCAACCCGCCGTGGTCACGCGGCGTGTTGCACCCCCTGATTCTACACTGCA
>CAIQQM010000298.1 GCA_903873945.1 uncultured Verrucomicrobiota bacterium | reverse complement strand
GGCGACTTCCTGGAGCACATGCTCAAAACCGGCAAAGTCCCGGCGCCGCCTCAGCACCGGTTGTTCAGTTGACTCGCAGACGAGGGGACCGAATCGCACGGTCGCGAGGCCAGGAACGGGATCCGTTTTGGAGGCACGCCCAGGGACCAAATAACTGGGCTCGGATAAAACGGCCCGCAGGAGCGCAACACCGGTCGAAACAAAGGTGTGCGCTTTAGAGCCAGCGGTGGACCTTCCGTCTGTATTCGAGATACTCCTTTCCAAACGTGCTCTCCATTTTCTCTTCCTGGAAAGGGATGAACATCCGATCGAGGACCACGAAAAAGCACAGCGGGGAGAGCACGGAAAGGATGTTTCCGGACAGGACCGAGCAGCCGATCAAAAAGACAACAAAGCCCACATACATGGGATTCCGGCTGTAATGATACAGCCCTCCCTGAATGATGCAGGTGGATGGGGCGAACGTCACGGGCGTGGCGTGTTGGGTCAGCAATCGGTGAGTGCGGGCAATCCAATAGGTGCCTGCGCCGAGGAACGCCACTCCGACGAGCGTGAACGGAAAACCAATCCAGTTCAGGCTCGAGATCAGGACGTGCAGCAGCAGGGTGATGATGATGCAAGTGAGAAAGTAAACTGGCGGGATCGAGATGATCTTGTGTTTCATGCGCGCCTCGGCGAAGCGCCCGGCGGGCGATGTCCGCCGGTGCGTGCGGCGGCATTCGGAATGCCCCTTCCGTTTTTCCAATCGATGCGAACCATGCCGGTGGTTTAACGCAGCGGTGCTGAAGGTCAACGGAAAGTTGTTTGCGTGCTCGAGGCCGCCTCTGCAAGCACTGGCTTCACCCAAATAGGTCGAATGAAATGCCGCTGGGCTGCCGAGGTTTGACGACTTTTCTGACCTCCCGCTTCACCACTTTCTTGATCTCTTTCTTCTGGCTTTGCTCCGCGGCCTTGCTGGAGAGAGCCATCCCGGCACCGGCGGCGGCCACGCCCGCTGCCAGAACGGCAACTGTGGGGATGCCCATCCGGCCGATGCACTGAAAACGTTCGCCGCCGTCCTGTATCGCCTGGAACAACTGAGCTTGCGTGCCAGAGAACTTCATGCCCCATTATACACGGACCGCAGGTGTGAATTAGAACTATGCCGCCTGTCTTTCAGGACCTGGCGCTGGAGTCTCAAGCGTGCCATTCCCGTCGACTGCCTTGAGAATTCCCGGGTCCGGGTAATGGCGCCTGAGACCTTTGATCTTGAGTTGCGTCGCCGGCACTCGCTCGAGGAACTCGGCCAGCGTGCGAGACACATGCGCTTTGAGCAGGGCCAATCCCTTCTTTGAGGCCCAGAAATCTCCTTCCAAAGCGTTCAGCGCGATCCGCGCCTCGGACTCGCTCAAGGTCGCGGCGCGGCCCATCAACCAGACCAGGCCCGGATCGCCGGACAGACAAACCGGAAACGGGAGATACTGCACCTTCTGCGGCTTATCATCGGTCTCGTCCGGATCCACTTTGAAATCGCCTTCCAAGTTCCCTTCGGGCAGTTCCACCGAGACGCTCAGCAGCCCGTCCTGCTGGTTCGGGACAAGATTCACCTTCCCTTGCGGGAAGGTTTCGGCCATGAGCTTTCTCGCCGCGCAGATCTCGGGGGCCTCCAGCGAACGCACCTTGTAGTCGGCAACGAAAGAATCAAAAACCTGCCGCGTCCGCAGGAAGCACCACCGACGCTCCAGCCTTTCCAGAATCGCCTGGGCAGCCTCCGGGAATTCCTGCCGCAGAAGCCGCTTGGCCTCTTCCAAATACATGCTGAGGCCAGCGGGCTGCCCGGCCTTTTTCCTGGTCGTTTTTGCCATACTTCATTTTAGGCTGTTAAGGGGTGTCCTGGCGCCCGCCTCGAACGCGGTCTCCACTCGAGCCGCCCACCCCATTGAGTCCAGGTTCCGGCTGATCGAGAACCGCGAACGCCCGCGAACGCGACGCAAAAGATTCTTATGGACCCTGCAAAATGGGTTCATCCGCCTGGTCGCCGGCAAGACCGACGGGAACCATGCGAAGTCCTCAGCCGCCTGGGGCAGTCCCAGCGCGGAGATGGGGTTCGCGTGAGCGCATCGCGAACAGTTCGCAATCGCGGAAGGAGAGAGAGTTGAGAAGGGACCTACGCGCAAATTTTTCGATTACACTCTTGGTTTGGGCCTAAATTTTGCTTTTTCCCGGTTGCGAAAATGTGACTGCCGCGGGCCAAATACACGCTCCCCGCCCTATAATGAGGGAACGAACGTGGCTGAATAAAAGCACCATGAAGACCAGAATGTTTTTTGCCGTGACTCTCAGCGTGCAGTTCCTGCTCGGAGCAACTGCGTCATACGGACAAATCAGCAACCGGCCTACCGCCGTCTTGAAGCGGGACACTAATGTCTCGAACGTGGGCACCAATCGAAGTCAAGAAGCAGCCAATAAAGGGGCCGACACCGACCGGGATTATTTGATTCAAATCCGCAACCAAGCCGCCCAATGCGCTGCCAACACCGTTGTTGCCACCAACGACGCGCCGACCGAGATCGGCAATCTGGAATGGACCGGGCAGTACGCCGAACGCTTCCTGCGCATACCGGAGGGCAACTCCGGAAAACCGAAGCTCGTCAGATTTCTTATCCCTGTCTACCGGGAGAAAAGCACTAAACCGGAGGCGTCGGTTGGAACCGAGGATAAGCGAGAGCAAGGTCGACGGGTGACGGAAATCAGTTCGACAAAATCGGGGTAGGTTCGCCCTTGCTTGTCTGTGTTTGGTGCCTGAAATAACCCTCTACCGCAACTTTTCAGGGGTGGGGCTTTGTTTTGAATCGGAGTCGTATGAGTACGTCGTACCTGGACAATTATTTGAACGACATAGGGCGGTTTGCATTATTGACAGCGGAAGAAGAAATCCAGCTAAGCAAGGCGATACGGGAAGGAGGAGGGGAAGAAGCTACCCGGGCAGAAATTAAGTTGGTCGAGGCCAACCTCAGGCTCGCGGTGTCCGTTGCCAAACGCTGGCAGCACACGCACCTCAACATGGAGGAATTGATCTCCGCCGGCAATGAAGGACTCCAGATCGCAGCCAAGAAGTACGACTACCGTAAAGGCACCCGGTTTTCGACGTACGCCACTCAGTGGATCGAACAGAGCATTCGCATGGCCGCCAATCACGCTCACACCGTCCGAGTTCCCATCCGGCGCTCTTATCAACTGCACAAGGTGCTGACTGCTCCCAGCTACAATGAGGATGCTCCGTGCCAGGACCTGGAGCAAATTGCGCGCGAGACCAACCTGAAAGCTTCCGACATCTGCTACGTCCTGCGCAACCGGGTGACCGAGTTGAGCCTCGATTCGCCCGCTTGTGATGGAAGCGACGAATCGGTGGGCGGGGTTATCCCGGAGGAGCGTTGTCTTCGGGAGGAGCTGATGCAAAGCGAAGACCTCGCCATAGTCCGCAAGGCCCTGGCGGAGTGCCTGGATGAAAGGCAACAGTTTGTCCTCAAGCAGCGATTTGGATTCGACGGCCCCAAAGCCACCCTCAAAGCTATTGGCGATCAAATCGGCCTGACCCACGAGCGGGTCCGCAAGATCGAACAAAACGCCCTGGCCAGCCTTCGCCTGAAGCTCAAAGAGACACTT
>CAIQQM010000297.1 GCA_903873945.1 uncultured Verrucomicrobiota bacterium | reverse complement strand
TTGCCTGGGCGGCGCGCTTCCGCCGCTTGGCCCGCGATTACGAACGGCTTGCCTCGACGCTCTCAGGTTATCACTGGCTCGCCTTCACCATGCTCATGCTCCAATCGCTATTTGCTAAAAGTGCATGACAGGCTCTAGAGCCAGCGCCAGCCCACGCGCCTTCTGTGCCGTCGCAACAGCTTCGTCAAACCTGCCCGCCTCGGCGTAAGCTGCTGCCAAGGTCCCCACCATCATCGGTTGCTTATATTCCGTCAACTGGCAGGCCCGCTCCGCCAACCGAACAGCCTCCGCGCCGTCCCGAAACCGCGCCTCCGCATTCGCCGCCCGAATCCACGCGAGGTTGTTGAGCAAGCCTGCATCCTGGGGGGAAATTTCCAACGCCCGCCGGTAGAACAAAATTGCTTCATCTAACAGCCCCTTTTGGGACAGAAGATTGCCCAGACTAATTTGGGCTGCGGCATTCTTGGGCTTAAGTTCAAGGGCCTTTTGAAATTGAGTGATTGCCTCGTCGATTTGGCCTTTCTTGACGAGGGCGTTGCCGAGGCTGTTGTGCACGATGTAATTGTGCTCCGTGACTTCGAGCGCGTGGCGGAAAAGGGCTTCACTATCTTTCCAATAACCAATCTGTTGCCGCGTCAACGCGATGCACAGGACGATTGCCGCTGTACCCGCCACCGACGAGGCGACCACATGGTATCGCCATCGCCTAGTCAGTTCGTGTGCGCTCCAGATTGCGAGAGTCAGCACCCCAAGTGACGGAATATAAGTATACCGATCCGCCATCGCATGGGTGCCTGTCTGCACCAGTTGGATCACGGGCACCAGCGTCCCGCAATACCACAGCCACCCCATCAGCAAAAACGGATATCGCCTCCGGTTCACAATAAGCAGCGCCGAAATGCCCGTTAATAACACCCCGGCCAAAAACACCTGCTCCACCGGCCAATACCCAGGGTGCGGATACAAGGCGGCTAGATCCGTCGGCCAGAACATTTTCCCCAGATAGCGGCAGTACGAAATCAGGGCGTTCCCAATGCGCGCGCCGAGTGGGAGATTTTGAACCGTCATCACAATGCCTCCTTGCTGCTGCACGACAAAGGTTACGAGACTCGCCGCCACCGCGAGGGCAAAGAACGGGATTTTCTCCAGCACCAAGCGCCAAATAGTGGAGAGCTGCTGAGTGGCTGTGGGTTGAGAGTTGAGAGTTGAGGGTTGGAAGCGGCGAAGAGGGCAGTAGTCCAGCAACAGCATGACGAATGGCCACGTCACCAGCATCGCCTTGCTCATGAGGCCGAGGGCGAAGAAGAAAAGGGAGAGGAAATAACTGAGGTCAAGTCCTGAAATAGATTTGGTACTTTTCTTCTGTTGTTGGTTGTGGACGTTGGGCTCCGCCCCCTCCCCAGCGCGCAGTGGAGGTGAGCGTAGCGAACCGGAACGGAGCGCTGCGGTCGCTCCCGAACATAGCGGGCGTAAAAGAGTAGCGAGAGAAGGCCGAAAAAGCAGCTTAGTACGTCCTTCCGTTCCGCTACCCACGCCACCGATTCCACATGTATCGGGTGCAACCCAAACAGCGCCGCCACCAACACGCTCCGCCAGAGAGCGCCAGTTAGGCGACGCAGCAATAGAAAGACCAGCACGGTGTTGACGGCGTGGAGTAACACGCTAGTCAGGTGATGCCCCCAGGGTTTCAACCCGAAAAATTGACAGTCCGCCATGTGGGACAACACCGTTAAGGGGTGCCAATTCCAGCACACGGGGTTCAGGAAAGCCCATTTCAGACCTTCAAACGTCAGTCCGTTTTGGACGTGAACATTCGAGGTCACGTAGAGGTCGTCATCGAAGGAATTGATGAAGTCATGACGCGTCACCGGCCAGTAAACGGCAATCGCCAGCAGCGCCAGCATTACTGCGATTAGCCATACCGGAAACCGCGACCGAGCCATTGCAGGAGCAGACGCCATCGTCCGTGCGGGGCTGGATTTCGGCGCTGGGCCTTGCATATCGAACTTTCCTAAGTTACGGCTCAGCCTTGGAAGGTTGGGGACTTTAGCACCACCATTTTGTAACTAAAAGGAGGCTACATTGACAAGCCTCACCACTTTGCCATACCCGCTTCGCGCAATTCAACACGCCAGACATAATGGGAAGTGCGCCTCGCACCTTCGTTCGCCCGTCGGCAGGCAGCCCCGACTGACCGGGCTCAACTTTCTGGTCCACATGGAGTGGCGCTCAACTGGGAGACAGGCGGACAATGCCTGCCGGAAACAGGACGATCTCATTGACCTGCACTTTTCGTTTGCGACAAAACCGCCCGCCTTAATTCGGGATGAACAGGTTCTTGCCCTCAAATTTCTTGGTGCCGTTGATATAGCTGAAGTACTTTCTGCATTCGCAGGAGAGATATTCGATGTCTATGGGTGTGAATTTCCTTCGTGCCTCGGGCCAGTAGGTCGCTTGCAGCCGGATCATCTTCTCGGCGGTCTCTTGGTGGTTGGCGCATTTCAGGTGCCCTTGCAGCAAATCAAGGAAAGGTTCTGCGCCGATGCCGGTGGGAACCGGGCTGTCCGGCCCGATCAGATCGGGCGCGAGCAAGGCCAGATCCACCAAGGCCATGAAAATGGGGAAATCATTGCTCATCTTGAAACGCGCATTGATGGCTTCGCTGGCAGACATCACGTTGCCTCGCGCGCCCCGTATGCAGTCAGCCAGAAAACCGAGGCAGCGGGGGAATAGGTCGGCACAGGCGTCCAGGCGTTCGTATGCACGCCCTTCCCACTGTGCTGGCACCACCGGATATACCTCGGAAGCCCATGGCTGGTTCACTTCATGCAGGAGTGCGTGGCGGAGTGCATCGGGGGTTTTCAGAATGCTTGGGCTAAGCGCGTTCAGGGTGGCGTGCTGATTGCACCAACGGGCGAAGAACAGCGCGTGAATGAGATCCGGGTGCGACTCCCTCACCGGGGCGGCAAAGCGCAGTACCGCTTTTGTGCCCTTGTCATCTTCACGAAACGTATTCAGGAAGCGACCCTTCTGGAATACTGGGTCCCGGGTCCAGGGTGGTGGCTCGCCGGCTTCGCGTCTGACCCGTATGGCTTCCCGTTCGATACACCAATCGAAGAAGGCTTTGACCGGGTCGGCGATCTTAAGCCCCGCTAGGGAATTTTGATATGGATTGTCCATGGTTGGTTTGTTCTTTGTTTAATTGCGGCCTGTTTCCCGGACCATCCCTGCTGCCTGTGCCCGGAGTTTCGGATCAACATTCGGCAGGAACAGTGGCTCCAGGAGGGAATAGGCTTCGCAAAACTGCTCCAGGCGCGCGGCAAGTTTATTAACGCCCCGTAATGCGTTGTAACCGTAAATATTGAAATGCGCCGTGCGTGTTTCGAACCACTGCTTTTGTGCGAGCGCAAAATCGGTTGGCTGGCTGAAGCTCGTGCAAATCCCGAATCTGCAAAGCGCGACCAGCGGCCAAAGGCGGTAAAGTTTCACAGGCAATCGCAATGTAGCGATTTCACCCCCAAAATCCACCCTCATTGCCGCACAGGCTGATTGGATTGCGGCGCGGAAGACACCGGGGTGCCCGCCAACCGCCGCCCTGGAGGGCCTTTTTTGAAAATTCCGCGGGCCGCATTTTGATCCAATTCTCGCCAGGATTCCGCCTCTGATGGTGCTTCCTCAATCCGTGGTTTTCTTTTTGTTAGTGTGGTGGGGCGCGCACTCCGTGCGCGCCGTTGCCTGGGTTTGTTGTCTTCATCTATGTGTTAAATCCTTCCTTTAGCGTCTCTTGGCAGGTCCAGCCTGGACCGCCTTTGCGTTAAATTCCTGCTCCAGAAATCCGTGTTCAATCCGTGGCTAAAATCCTTTTCCCCGTCTGTGATGGGAAGTCGAACTTCGACTCTGTGAAATCTGTGCCATCTGTGGCTAAAATTCCCCGGGGATGCTCCGGCCTGGATTTTCGTTTTTGCTTTTGGGGGATTCTTCGTTCATGCTGAGGGCATGGCGCCAGCACCGATGACGGCTATGGCGGTGGTATTCGGCTTTGCCGGGGCAAGCTTCTTTTTCGCGCTGGCAGAGACAGCGCTGTTTTCCCTGAGCAAATGGCAGGTGCGGCAGTTGGCGGAACGCCAGCCCGGCTCCGGGGGCATTGTTGCGCGGCTGCTGTCGGAGCCGCAGGATTTGCTGGCGACAATGGTGCTCGGGAATACGTTCGCCAGCGCGGGAATGCTGGCGGTGGGGTTATGGATGGCCATCCAGGGCCTGTGGCCGCTGGTGGGGACGGTGGTCGCTTTGCTGTTGCTGATCCTTGTCGGTTGCGAGGTGCTTCCCAAAACATTGGCGGTGCGCAAGCCTGAGCAATGGGCGTTGCGGGTGGCGCGACCGTTGGCGTTTGTGCTGAACCTGAGCTTGCCGCTTTGCCGGGTGGCGCAGGGGGTGAACACGGCGATTCTCGGGGGGCTTGGGACGTTGCAACCGCATGCGGCATTGACCGAGGCCGATTATGAGGAGTTGCTCGAAATGGCCTATTTGCAGGGCGCGCTCGCGCAGTCGGAAAAGGAAATCATATTGCAAATCATCAGTCTCGACCGGCGGACGGCGAGGGAAGTGATGAAGCCGCGGGGGCAGATGGCGGCGATCTCGGACGACCTGTCAGTCGAGGACATGATCGCCGCCGCGCAGAAATACAAGCATCGCCGTTTGCCGATTTACGATGAGACGCCGGACACGATCGTGGGCGTCCTGAATACGCGCGCCTTGCTGCTGGACCCGCACATTGATTTGGCGGATGCGATTGAGTTCCCGTCGTTTGTTCCCGAGTCGATGAACCTGCTGCAACTGCTTAAAAGTTTGCAGCGGCAGCAGCGCGGGCTGGCGATCGTGCTCGACGAGTTTGGCGGCACGGCGGGGATCGTAACGATGGCGGACATCTTGGAGGAAATGGTCGGGAAAATCCGCAACGAGTCGGAACCGGAAGGGTTTGTGATGGAAAAACTGGGGCCGGGGCGATGGCGCGTGGCCGGCACGCTGCGGCTGGACGATTTTCGCCGGGAGCATCCGTTGCTGCCGGAGGTGCCCGATGTTGAAACCATGGGTGGGTTGTTGATGAGCCTGCTCGATGTGGTGCCGGGTATCGGTGACTCGGCGACTTTCCATGGCCTGAAGCTGACGGCGCAGATGGTGGACGAGAGAAGAGTAAGGGAGCTGTTGGTGGAGGTCGCAAAGTGATGGGCGCAGTTTGTGATGGAAGAAGTTATGTTTGGTTTTGCAGACAATCATGGGAACTGACTGGATAAACTGGACGGTGTTTGGCCTGTGTCTGGCAGTGTCGTTTATCCTGTCAGGCATGGAGGCTGGGGTGTTCGCCCTGAGCCGGCTGCGGATTCGGCAGCAGATGCGCGGCGGGCGGCGTTCGGCCAAAGTTTTGTACGAATACCTGGAACACCCGGAGAACTTCCTGTGGACGATCCTGGTCGGAAACACAGTGGCGAACTTTTTGATTCTCGGCTGGTTGATGGCGTTTCTGTACGAAGCCCTGGGGCGGCAGGGGGTTTGGTTTGCCATCGTTTACGTGGTGCTGGTGTTCTTGTTCTATACGTTTTTCGATTTGCTGCCGAAGCTCCTTTTCCGGATGCACCCCAACCGGTTATGCGTCTTGCTGGCTCGCCCGTTCCGGCTGATCCATTTGGGTTTGCGGCCGCTGGTGCTGCTCGTGGAATCGTTCTCCAGCGCGCTGCTGCTGTGGCGGGGCGGCAAGGCGTTCACGGGACACCTGTTCGGCAACCGGGAGGAGCTTCGGCTGGTCATGCAGGAATCCGGGCAGGCGCTGACGTCGGAAGAGTCGGCCATGATCAACCGCGTGCTCGATCTGCAAAGCCTCACGGTGCGGCAGGTGATGACGCCGCTGGCGCAGACCGTGGCGATCACGGCGCAGACGCCTGTCGGTGAGGCGCTGGCGGTCTGCCGCGAGCGCAGCGTGACGCGGTTGCCGATTTGGGAAATGCGCGATGGCCAGCAACGCATTCTCGGGCTGGTGACGCTCAATGCCATGCTTTACCAGTCGGGGCTGGACCCGCATAAGGCGGTTGGCGCCCATGTGAAGCCCGCGCTCTATGTGGAAGAGGACACGCGCCTGGAGGTGGCTTTGCGGCGGATGCAGCGGGGCGGACAGCGGCTGGCGATTGTGCTGGGGCGTGACCGGCGCGAAAGCGGCATCGTCAGTTTGCAGGACATTCTGAAGGTCATTTTCGGCGAGGTGAGCCTGTGATATGAACTTTGAAACGCTCATAAGCGCCGCCGGCAAAATCCTGGCGGTGGCCGGGCTGATTGCGGTGAACGGTTTTTTTGTGGCCGCGGAATTCGCCATGGTGCGGGTTCGCGAGACGCAACTGGACGCGCTAGCGATCAAGGGGAATCGCCGGGCAAAACTGGCGCGGTCCATCCTCGGGAATGTGAATGCCTACCTGAGCGCGACCCAGTTGGGCATTACGATGGCGAGCCTTGGGTTGGGCTGGGTCGGCCAGCCCTTGTTCACGAGGTTGCTGTCGCCGCTGCTGGCTTCAATGCATATGCAGTCCGAGGCGTTGCAACATTCGATTGCGTTTGCGGTGGGTTTTTCCGCCCTCACGTTCCTGCATATCACTGTGGGGGAGCTGGCGCCGAAATGGACCGCCATACAGGATCCGGTTCCGATCTGGTTGTGGGTGTCGCGGCCGCTGAGATGGTTTTACCTCGCGTCCTACCCGTTCAACTGGCTGCTGAACCATGCCGCGCAATGGATCCTCGAGCAGGCGGGGATCGAGCGAATTGGCGACACCAGACGGGCGCATACGGAAGAGGAGCTGCGATTGGTGGTGGCGGCTGCGCAGAAGCAGGCGGGCGGCACGGCCTTGGGCCGGGACATCGTCTTGAACGCGCTTGATTTGCGGCGGCGCCTCGCGCGGGAGGCCATGCGGCCGCGGCAGGAGATCGTGGCGTTTAACACCGAGGCAAGCATGGCGGAGTGCCTGGATTTGGCGGAGAAGACGCGGTACTCGCGTTTTCCCTTGTGCGACGGCGGGGATCTGGACCGCACCCTCGGCGTCGTGCACATCAAGGATTTGTATGCGATGCGGCTTAAGGCGGCGAGCGGCCGGGACCTGAAACCGGTGGTGAGAAAGCTGATTTACGTTCCGGAGACGGCGCGCCTCGAGAAGCTGCTGCAGTGGTTTCTCGAACGGAAGCTGCATTTGGCCATTGTGGTTGATGAATACGGCGGAACGGTGGGAATGGTGACGCTCGAGAATATTCTGGAGGAGTTAGTCGGCCAGATCCAGGACGAGTTCGACCAGGAAAAGCCGTTGCTCGCGCGCACGGGCGAAGGCACCTGGGAGATAGCCGGGTCCCTGCCGTTGCATGAACTGGAGGAGATTGTCGGCGAACCGTTGCGGAAAGAAGGAATCACCACCGCCAGCGGTTGGGTGACTCGTCGCCTCGGCGGGTTTCCGAAGCAGGGAGATGTCCTGACCGCCGGCGGTTGCGAGCTGCGGGTGGAGGAAATGGAAGGAATGCGCGTGGCGCGGTTGGGGGTTACGAGGAAAACCGGGCGGGGAACAGCAAAACAACCTATAGGTTAAAACCTTGCCGGCATGTGCGCCGGCTTTTGGACTGCGGCAGTCCTCTGCCGCTTTCGCCAGAATTGCGGGGGGGGCCTTGGCCAAAGTTAAAACCCTCAGCGGTCTGATCCCCATCTGTGAAATCTGTGCAATCTGTGGCTAATTCTTCTTCCCCCATCTGTGGCAAAATCTTCGCATCTTTCGCGGGAATGCTTACCATCTCGCTCCGCGCACGGCGAAGATTGCCACCACGATGCTCGAGAGGGAAACCAGCGCGACTGCGGGCCAGAGCTGGTGCGTGGCGGCGCCGGTGGCAAAGAGAAGATTCAGCAGCAGCCAGACGATGAGCGGCCGATAGTCTGGCGGGGAGGATTGGGCGGGTTTCTTGTTCAGAAACCAGGGTGTGGCGAAGGCGAGGATAAGCAGCGAGATAAGGGCCCAGCCGAGGAAGTTAACGCAGGGGGCGCTGTACCAGTCAAAATTAATCTTGGTCGGGTTCCAAACCCAGTATCGCTCGACCCGCGTGGCAAACGGTTCGAGCCCCAAATCAAGCAACACGACGAGGAGGACCGTTAATCCGATCAGGCGAAAGCCATAGGCGCGGGTTTTGCGCCACGGGCGAAGTGCCAGTCGCGCCGTGCCCCTCGAGGTGAGAATGAAGATAATCCATAGCATCGGAATGGCCCAGGGCAGGGGATTAAAAAGCTGCTGGCCAATGTTTTCGGTATATACGAACGGCCCGAAAGGAATGGCGGTCAGGGCCCCGACGGTTTCCGCCGCGCTGCCTATAAAGGCGATGATGATTGAAACCAGGATGACGTTTTGACCGGGCAATTGGCTGGTGAGCGAGGCGATGAGAGTCGCCGTTGCCAGGATGACGAGTAGTCCGTCCGTCCAATGGGCGGTTCCCAACTGCCCCATTGGCAGCCAGCGTTGCGCCCACACAAAGGCGAACAGAACCAGGAACGAACCGAACAGAACCCGGCGAATCGTCCTGCCAATGCCCGAAAAGCGGCTGGCTTGGAGCGGAATTACCCTGAATGGCACGTGATTCATCAAAGATAATTTTAGACACCGCCCGGAAAAATTCACGCCAATTCGTTCCGGCGGCGGAAGCCGGAAATGCCTTGTGGGTTGGTCCCGGACTTGCTTTCTTTCCTGCCGGTGAAAGACACTGTTTTGCTATGACGCTCGACCACGCCAAGAAGTTGATACAATCCTGCGCTGAGCAGATGCATGCCCGGTATCAGAAGCCCGTTTTTGACGAGTGGGCCATTGTCTCGCTCGCGGGGAACAAGGGGTATGTTCTGGCCTACATTGGACCGCGGAAAGAAGACTTTAAGAAGAATTTTCTCGCCGACGCAGGGTCGCTGCGTGCTGGACTTTTGGGCACCCCGCACGAGGTGGGAGAGTACGAATTCGCCCGGCACGGCGTGGGAACGGGTTTTGAAGCGTTCATTTCTGTGGGCCAGGGGATTTACCTGATCTGCAATAACACTGCCCAATCCATGGATGGGATTACGAAGGACCCGCGTTGGCTGGAGGCGCAGGTGCCATTTGTGGAACTAAGCGAGCAATTCAGGGCGGACCCGCTGATCCACGCCTGCTAAGGGATTGATCTGCTTTACCGCAGGAGTCCATTGTAGAGGAACACCCCGTAAGCTGCCATCAAAACCCAGCCCATGAAGCGGGGCAGCCGGCCAAACACAGCCACGAAAAGAAAGTGGAGAACAGCTGCGCCGAGGAGGATGAGCATGCCGGTTCGGAAGAATGGCGGGATATGGATGGAATGATAGAGCGCGTAGATTCCTATCGAAAGCGGAATGCTGACGTGCCCGTCGCCAATCTGGGAGGTGTAAACAACTTCAGGATTGCCCCGCCAGCCGTAGTAAAAAGCTAGAAGCCCGTTGGGCAATACCATGAGCCAGCCGCTCAGCCAGCCGAGGTATTTCGCGCTGATGAAGCCCGAGTGAATTCCTGAAACCCAATCAACCAGCCAGTCCGTGCTGATATAGAGCGCATAAGCGCCCAATGCCAGCAGTGCCAGATCGATGGGCAGCATCCAGCCGAACGACTTGTTTTGGCGAACGTTGCTTTTCAGGACGTCGAAGACATGGAAGCATTGCCAGAAAAGAAACAGGCCGACCAGCACCAGCCCGTCGCTGAAATCGAGCCTTCCTTTTCGCGCGAATGCCCAGACCGCGCCGGTGAAAAATAAGACTGCGGTCAGGGTCAGGAGGAGCGAGAGCCGGTTGAGCTGATGTTCTTTGCTGCCCCCTTTTTTCTTCGTGGGTTTGGCGGCGGGCAACACGTTCATGCCCCAGATAACCGCTGGCAGGCCAATGAGCAATGTCATGTTCGTGACGTTGTTCACTAGGGCATTGGTCAGGATATCTTCGCCGGGCCCGCCCTTGATCCCGAGGACGAAGGCAAAGATCAGGTTGCCCATGCCTGAGCAATAAGGCATGACCAGTGTGCCCAGGACAGTCCCCTCAAATCCGCTTTTCGTCATCGCTTCCAGCCGCCAGATCATCAGGAAAGAGGCGATGATGAACAGGCCCAGAAACCACCACGGCGCCCACGCGCCGGTGTGTTCAATGGATACAACGAGCGATTTCAACCGGCGCAGTTAAGCAAGCCCGGGCGGCTGAGCCAAGCGGTTTTGAGTTCGAGCCGGCAAGAAGAACCGGCTGAGGCTGTTCGGTTGTGGGGTGGGGCGCGCACTCCGTGCGCGCCGTTGCTTGGGTTTGTTGTCTTCATCTATGTGTTAAATCCTTCCTTTAGCGCCTTCGCGTTCTGTGGTTTCCGCCCTACAGTCGCTTTAATCCGTGGCTAAAGTTCCCCGTTGCATCACTCTCCGCTTCTCCCGGTTGCTCCTAGCTTTTGCAGGAGGGCTTCGGGTGTGATGCCGTGCACCTTGATGACTTTATGGCGCGAGGTATGACCGCGCACAAGTTCCACCCGGTTGCGCGGGCAATCCAATCGGTCGGCCAGCAGGCGAATCAGGGCGTCGTTGGCGGCGGCGTCCACGGGTGGTGCGGTGACCTTGATGCGCAATTCAGCTCCCAGGGGCTCGCCGATTTCGCTGGCTGACGCGCGCGGCTGCAATTTTACCGCCAGCAGGACTCCGTCCGGCTGGACCCGAAGGAAGCTGGGGCTGGGCATAGAAGTCATCGTATAAATAGCAGCAGATGGCGCGGCCAGAGATTTGGGCCGGCGGCACCACAAATCGCGACAGCGATCGTTTCTTTTGGGCGACTGACTCGTGGCGGGCTTGGGAAGCCAACGCGTGAGGCAGCGCGCATCCCCTCTGCGGGCTGACTGCTGTGCGCGAAGCGCACGTCCTTTCTGGGCACCCGATTTGCAGGGCTTGGGAAGCCAAAGCGACGAACAACAACGCGGCCGGCCCAAAGATCGGCCGTTCCGTCCGT
>CAIQQM010000296.1 GCA_903873945.1 uncultured Verrucomicrobiota bacterium | reverse complement strand
GGTACGGCGCGCAAAATGCCCACTCTTCCTCGCTGACATCACTGGGATAACTCTTTCGTGCTTTCGTCATCCCCAGTGTAATGTACGAAAGTGCTTGCCTTGTACAGCCTTATCTCAATCAAAGTGCATGACAGGCTCTAAGAATTTTTCTATGCGCGCTCGCGAAAGGGAGTCGGCGCAACTGGCCTTTGCGTAGCCAGCAAACATTTGCCCTCAGGGACCCGGAAGCCAGCCGCTTGCGGATCCGGAATACGTCCAACGTAATTCGGTAGCGAGTGATGGAATGTTTTATCGTGAAAAGAGGTTCGAGCACACATGGTGTGGCACCGAGGACCTGTTTTGCGGCTGCTTTCAGATCGCGAGCGCCATTTTTGATTTCGAGGTTTGGGAACTCCCACAGATGGGCGTTTACAACACCTGCGGGCCGCTGCCCGACAAGAAACCGGCTGCCGTTCTGGACGACAAAAGCCGCAAAATGGCGCGGAGAAGCAGGGGGCCGTCGTCCGAGGCTGGGGAACTTACGAATGCGGTTTTCACGATACGCGAAACAATGTTCCGCAATCGGACAGATGCCGCATTGAGGCTGTTTGGGCGTGCAGACGAGCGCCCCAAGTTCCATGAGCGATTGGTTAAAAGCAGAACAGCGGCGGGAAATGTGGTTTGTTCTGCTTCTCGAGCGGGGGAGAATGTTTGAGCGCCCCTCAATTTTGGCAGCGCATTTCACCAAATCTTCCGCAAGCTGCCAAAGACGAGAGTTGGTTTTGCCCGCGCGGGGGGCGCCGCCAATTCCGAACACGCGCGTCAGCACGCGGATAACGTTGCCGTCCAGAACCGGGATCGGTTGATTAAAGGCGATGCTGCAAATTGCGCCAGCGGTGTAGCGGCCCACCCCACGCAATGCTAGGACCGCTGAGTAATCTTTAGGGAACTCGCCGCCATGCTGCTCCAAAATCGACCGTGCGGCTTCCTGGAGGTTCCGGACCCGGGTGTAGTAGCCCAGCCCTTCCCAAAGCTTGTGAATTCTTTCCGGTTTGGCTCTGGCCAGGGCTTTGACATCCGGCAGTTCCCGCATCCAGCGCAGCCAATATCGGAGAACGGTTTTGACCTGCGTCTGCTGGAGCATTATCTCGGACACCCAAATGGCGTAGGGATCGCTGGTGCTGCGCCAGGGGAGAGCGCGGGCATGGCCGGCGAACCAGGCCAGCAGATTCCGTACTAATTTTGCATGATTCATTTGGTGAAACGCAGGTTACCGGCAAATTCGAAATCGGAAACCTGAAATTCGCAACCGATTTCGTGATCAGCGATTGCTAAGAGGTGATGAATGAGCACAAGCCTTTAAACGCCTCATACAAACACAAGGCCGACGATTATGCGGGCCGAGTTGGTCAAGCGCATGGGCCTGATGGAGGCCAGACGATTGGTGGCGGCCAGCAGGCTTGAGTTGCCGGAACGGAATGTGGAAATCCGAAAGTTTTGGCCTTGGTATTTCAAGGATTGATGGGTTTGGATGGTAAACCTTTACAGAAGAGCATAGGCTTGCTTTCATCAGGTACGGTGGCAAAAGACGTTAACGGTGAGCAGCGCCATGAAAGCAACCTTTATAGTTTCGCTCTTAGCATTGACGACGCTAATTCCAGCGATTGGTCATGCCCAAGGTGATTTTCAAAACCTGGATTTTGAAGACGCCACTATCGTCCCTGATACATCAATTGAGAGGTGAAAACTTTTGGAACATAGATGATATACAATTCTCTTCCCAATCCATTCCCGAGCCATCGGCCCTTGGCTTGCTGGCCTTGGGCGCACTCGTCATCGCTTGGCGATCACGTAGCAATCCGGTGTGCGATTTGCCGCTTTTGGAATGACCCAGGATGGATCATGAGAATTCAACGAAACCTGATTCAAATCACGCTGCTATGCGCGGCGGTGCTGCAGGTGGTCACCAGCGGAGCGCAACCCGTTACTAAGATTGCCGCAGGCGAATATCACAGCCTGTTTCTCAAGAGCGACGGCAGTCTGTGGACCATTGGCTTGAATGCTAATGGCCAGTTGGGTAACGGCACTTACAACAACACCAACCAACCTGAGCAGATTGTGTCAAGCAACGTCACGGCGATTGCAGCCGGAGGAGACTCTATGGGTGGTTCTACGGGTCACAGCTTATTTCTCAAGAGCGACGGCAGTTTATGGGCCATGGGCTATAACTATTTTGGCCAGTTAGGTGACGGCACTTACAGTCCCAACGCTCCACACTCTGGAACCAACCGCGTCGAGATGATTGTGGCCAGCAACGTCACGGCGATTGCCGCAGGCGGATATCACAGCCTGTTTCTCAAGAGTGACGGAAGTCTGTGGGCCATGGGTTTCAACGGATATGGCCAGTTGGGTGACGGCACTTACAACAACCAGACCAACCGTCCCGAGATGATTGTGGCCAGCAACGTCACGGCCATTGCCGCAGGAGGAGGCTTTCATCAGCTCTTTGCAGGCCACAGTTTGTTTCTTAAGAGCGACGGCAGCCTGTGGGCTATGGGCGCCAACCGCTTTGGCCAGTTGGGCGATGGCACTTATGGCGGCACTGATTATGGCTTTACCACCCTGCCTGAGCAAATTGTCACCAGCAACGTCACGGCGATTGCCGCAGGCGAATATCACAGCCTGTTTCTTAAGAGCGACGGTAGTCTGTGGGCCATGGGCTACAACCAATATGGCCAGTTGGGCGACGGCACGTCGGGCGTTTACAACCAGACCAACACCCCGGAGCAGATTGTGGCCAGCGGCGTGACGGCGATTGCCGCAGGGGGCGGCCACAGCTTGTTGCTTAAGAGCGACGGCAGTCTGTGGGCCATGGGCTTCAACTACGACGGCGAGTTGGGCGACGGCACCTACAACAACACTAACCAGCCTGAGCAAATTGTGGCCGGTCCTCCAGGCTACAATCAAATCTCAGCCCAGCTTTTGAGCGGCGGCGATGTGCTTTTGTCCTTCGTGGGCATCGCCGGGGCGAATTACGCTCTGGAAAGTTCCTTCAGTCTGATGCCGAGCGGTTGGGTGCCGCAGGTGACCAATTCCGCAGACGCGGGCGGGGTGCTGGTGTTCACGAACACGCTGGACACAACCACCAACAATTTCTGGCGTATCCGCTCCGTGCCGTGATTTCTCACTGGTCGGAGCTCACGCACATCTCAAGGCAGGTGACTACCTGGTCGCTTTGGAAATCTGATACTGTATTTTGCTACTGTTTTCACGTTTTGGGCAGATTCATGCAGACTCGTGAGGAAACCGAAATGCAGAAAAGCCAATAATGACGACCCGGTCAGACGTGTGAGGACATGTGCAGAAATGCTTTCCTTGGTTATCGATCACCAGCTTGCACACGTCCGTCTGAAGCTTTACGCTCCCGCCACACTTTTGTGAAACCGTTGACTTCCTACACTTGCAAACTGACTGACGAGCAGGCGGCGGCTTTGAAAGCATGGTTGCAGGCCCATCATTATCAATTCCGCGAGGTGCCATATGCGCGATACGCGGCGGAAAAGGAGAAAACGAGCCTGGTCTTCTACGAGAGCGGCAAGCTGGTAGTGCAGGGCAAAGGGACTCGCGAGTTCATCG
>CAIQQM010000295.1 GCA_903873945.1 uncultured Verrucomicrobiota bacterium | reverse complement strand
GCGCCACGAACGAAGCGGATTTGCTCAAAAACATCTGCCGGCTCATCGTCGAGCGATGCGACTACCGCATGGCGTGGGTCGGGTTTGCCGGGCAAGACGCGGCGAAGAGCGTCCGCCCCGCTGCCCAGTTCGGTTTTGAGGGAGGCTATCTTGACACGGTAAACATAACCTGGGCCGACACTGAGCGCGGGCGCGGACCCGTTGGCACGGCCATCCGCACCGGCCAGCCCGTCATCGCGCGCAACATTCTCACCGATCCCGCGTATGGGCCTTGGCGCGAGGCGGCCATTAAGCGTGGCTATGCGTCATCCATTGCCCTGCCGTTGCAACACGAGGGCTGCTGTTTCGGCGTGTTGAGTTTCTATGCGGCGACACCGGACGCTTTCGATTCCGAGGAAGTAGAGCTATTGAGTGAACTGGCTGACGACCTGGCCTATGGGATCAGCGCGCTGCGCCATCGGGCCGAGCGGGAACTGGTCGAGGGGGAGCTGGAACGGACGGCGCACGACTGGCAGATCACTTTCGACGCAACGAATGACGCGGTTTGGATTCTGGACAACGATCACCGGGTGCTCCGCACGAACAAGACGGCGGAGCGGTTTTTTCACCGCCCGTGTCGTGAGATGTTGGGCCAACACTGTTGGAGCATCGTGCATGGCACCGCGGAGCCGCATCCGGACTGCCCGTTTGTCCGCGCACGCAAGAGCGGGCGCCGCGAGATGATGGAGTTCCAGCAGGGCGAGATCTGGTTTGAAGTGGTGGTGGATCCCATTCTCGATGCCGCGGGCCGGTATGCCGGCGCGGTCCATATCGTGAGCGACATCACCGAGCGCAAGCAGGCGGGGGAGAAGATTGCGCGGCAATTGGAAGAGCTCCAACGCTGGCAGGAGGTCATGCTGGGCCGCGAAGACCGTGTGCAGCAACTCAAGCGCGAGGTCAACGAACTTTGCCGCCGCATGGACGCCGCCGCGCGTTATCCCAGCCAGGAAGCCGGCCCGGAGGATGCCGCGGCCACAAAACCCAACTTATGAAGCAACCGCCTTCCGCTGTCGTTTCGGCGTCGTTTTCCCCTCCGCTCCGGGTTGGTTTGAGCGCGCTGGCCTATTTCATGGCCCAGGTGCTGGCCTTCAGGTTTCCGGATTCGTTCGGCCTGGTCGCGGCGATCTGGCCCGCCGCCGGCGTTGCGCTCGCTTCGCTTCTGCTCAATCCGCGCCGGCTTTGGCCGGCGCTGCTCGGGAGCCTGTTTGTGGCCGGCATCGCGGCCAACCTGACCACCAACCGGCCTTTCCTCGCCAGCGCCGGGTTCATGGTCGCGAACATTTGTGAAACGGCGGCGTCCGCCTGGCTGATCACGTGGTGGTGCGGAGACAGGGTTCGTTTCGCCCGGATGCGGGAGGTGCTGGCCCTGGGTTTCGCCGCTGCCCTGGTCAATTCCGCCACGGCGTTGATTGGCGCGGGAGCGGCCAGTCTCGCCATTAAAAGCACCCAGTATTGGACATTTTACCAGACCTGGTGGGTGTCGGATGGACTGGGGCTGCTGCTGTTCACTCCGCTGATCGTGATTTGGGCGTCTTCAATGCGGACGCCGACGGGCATGCGCTGGAACCGGATCATTGAGATGGCGTGCCTGTTTGCGTTCGGTTGCACGATGGCATGGTGGGTATATGGCCCGGAGAACGCGGTCAATTTCATTGGCATTCACCCGTATCTGTTGGTGGTGTTCATCATCTGGGCGGCCTTCCGTTTCGGCCCGCTCGCCACGGTGACGCTTCTGGGCGCGTTCGCCGTGGTCTCGATCGTTTGCACGGTCTCGGGAATCAGTTTATTCCCGCTGGGAGGCGGGAATGCCACCGAGCGCTTGCTCCTGGTGCAGATGTTTCTCGGGGTGACGGGACTGATCGGCCTGACGCTTGCGGCCGCGATTGCCCAGCAGCGGGAAAGCCAGGCCCTGCTGGGCGAGGTGGTGGAGGGCGCGTCCGATGCGATCTATGTGAAGGACCGGCAGGGCCGTTACCTGCTGCTCAATCCGGCGGCGGAGCGGTTTGTGGGCAAAACCAGCAAGGAAGTCCTGGGCAAAGACGACACAGCGCTATTCAAGCCGGACGAGGCGCGCCAGGTGATGGAGGGCGACCGGCAAATCATGCTTTCCGGCGTTACCAGGACTTACGAGGAATTCGTGTCCGCCAACGGGGTGCCGATGACGTTCCTGTCCACCAAGGGTCCGACGCGCGATGCGCAAGGCAAGGTCGTGGGCCTGTTCGGCGTCGCCCGGGACATCAGCGAGCGCAAGCGGGCGGAGGTGGTGCTGCGGGAGGCCAACGCGCAACTGCAAGCCGAGATCGCCAAGCGCCAGCGAGTGGAGGAGGAGCAGCGCCGGAGCCTGGATTTGGCCGAGCGTTCCCGCAGGGCGATGCTCAGTGCCCTGGAGGACCAGAAGCGGGCGGAGGCGGTGATGCGGGAAGGTGAGAAGCAGCACCAAGCCATCCTCCATACGGCCATGGACGGTTTCTGGCAGGTGGACCTGCAGGGCCGTCTGCTGGAAGTCAATGAAACCTATTGCCGGATGAGCGGCTACAGCGCGCAAGAACTGCTGGCCATGAGCATCTCCGACCTGGAGTCCGACGAAACGGCCGCCAATATCTCCGCTCACACACAGAAGGTTGTGGAGCAGGGCGAGGCCCGTTTCGAGACCCGGCACCGGCGCAAGGATGGGAGCCTCTTTGACGTCGAAGTGAGCGTCCAATACCGATCCGCCCAGGGTGGGCTTTTGGTGGCCTTTTTGCGGGATATCACCGGGCGCAAGCGGGTGGAAGAGGCGATCCGCGCCAGCGAAGAACGGTTCAGGTGCATATTCCAGTATTCGGCGTCGGGCATGGTGCTGGTTTCGCCGGATTTGAATTTTCTCCAGGTCAACGCCGCGTTTTGCAAAATGGTGGGTTACGCCAGGTCGGAGTTGCTGACAAAGACGGTTCAGGACCTGACCTTCCCGGAAGATCGGCCGGCCAGCGGAGACTTTGTCTGCCGGCTCCTATCCGGTGAAATCGATTCGTTTCAGTTCGAAAAACGTTATCTGCACAAGGCTGGAAGCCTGGTTTGGGTGCTGGTAAGCGCTGCGGTAATTCGAGATGCCGGGAACAAACCACTGCATTTGGTCGCACAAATACAGGACATCACCGAGCGCAAGCTGGCGGAGGAGGCTTTGCGTGAAAACGAGTTGCGTTACCGCCAGCTTGCCGAGGGCGTTTCCGCTTACGCCTTTTCTTATGCGGTCCAGCCGGACCGTTCCAGGACGTTTGAGTGGAGCACCGATCTGCTTTCACTTGGCTACACTGCGGAGGAACTCCAGAAGCGCGGGGGTTTTCGCACGATTGTTTATCCGGAGGATGCGCCGAAGCATCGGGAAATCTTGGAGCGGGTGGTTGACGGCCAGAAACAGACCCTGGAGTACAGGGCCATTTCCAAAGCAGGGGAAATTCACTGGTTGCTTGGCTACTACTATCCTGTATGGAGTGAGGTGGAAAAACGGGTTGTTCGTTTTCAAGGTGCCGCCATCGACATCACCAAGCGCAAACAGTCTGAGGCCTCGCTGCGCGAGAGCGAGGAGCGGCTGCGGCTGGCCCAGAGCGCGGCGCGGGTCGGCATCTGGGACTACGACATGAAGACCAGGCGTGTGACGTGGACTCCAGAGCAGGAGGCGCTGTTTGGGTTTGCGCCGGGCACTTACGACGGAGTCCTCGGCACCTTTGAGCAACTTCTATATCCCGAAGACCGATCCCGGGTGGAGCAGGCCATTACCAGTGCCCTGGCGGGAACCGGGAGCTATGACATGGAGTTCCGCGCCACCCGGCGGGACGGTGCGTTGCGCTGGTATGCCGGTTACGGCCAGATCTACCGCAATGCCTCGGGGCAACCGGCGCGGATGGTGGGGATCAACCTCGACATTACGGAGAAGAAGCAGATGGAGGCGGATTATCTTCGCGTCCAGCGGATGGAAGGTATTGGGGCGCTGGCAGGCGGGATTGCACACGATCTGAACAACATTTTGGCCCCGATTCTGATGATCGGCCCGCTGCTACGCAACACGGTTAGCGACAATGAGAGTCGGCACTTGATCGACACGGTGGAAAGCTGCGCGCAGCGGGGAGCGGACATCATCAAGCAGCTGCTGACGTTTGCGCGGGGCAAGCCGGGGGTGCGTGCGCCCTTGCCGGCGCGGCATCTTCTGAACGAGATGCAGAAGATCATGCGGGAGACTTTCCCGCGGAATATCCAGTCGGGCGTGGATGTGCCGAAGGATCTTTGGCTGATCATGGGCGATGCGACGCAGATCCACCAGGCATTGATGAATTTGTGCGTCAATGCCCGGGACGCGATGCCTGAAGGGGGCAAGCTGACCTTGGCGGCGGTGAATGTGGCTTTGGATGAGGTCTCGGCGGCCATGGTATCCGGGTCGAAGCCCGGGGAGTATGTGAAGTTGAGCGTGACGGACACGGGGGCGGGGATAGCGCCCGGGGATCTGGAGCATGTATTCGATCCATTTTTCACGACGAAGGAGATCGGGAAGGGGACGGGATTGGGGTTACCGACGGTGCTGGGGATAGTGCGGGGGCACGGAGGATTTGTGCAAGTGGAGAGCAAGGTGGGGCAGGGGACGAGCATCGAGCTTTACTTTCCGGCATCGCGGGATGCGAAGGCGGACGGGACACCGGAGCGCGAGCTGCCGGTGCTGCGTGGTCTGGGCGAGCTGATATTGGTGGTGGACGACGAAGTGACGGTGCGCGAGGCGGTGCGGTCCACTTTGGAACTGCACGGTTACCGGGTGGCGGTGGCGGCTGAAGGTACGGAGGCGCTGGCTGTTTATGAGAACAGGCGTACGGAGATAAGAGTGGTTATCACGGACATGATGATGCCGGGGATGGACGGACCGAAGCTAGTGAAGGCGTTGCGGCAATTGGACGTGCGGCTGCCGGTCATTGGGATGACGGGACTGTCGGAGCGGGCGAGCATGAAAGGGATGGATGTTCTGAAACTGCCGGTGGTGCTGACCAAGCCCTTTTCCGGACCAAAACTGCTCGCCGCACTGAACCAGGCGCTGGGCAGGTCGCCTGCGGCGTCGGAGGCGTGAAAGGCGGATGGAATTGGCCAAGGGTGGGGAAGTCGAAGTTCTACTTCCCATCACAGACGGAATTAGCCACGGAATCTTCCATTTCGGATTGCGGATTGCGGAATGCGGATTGAAGCCAGAGGGCCTGACCACAGATGGGGAAGGGGAGTTTAAGCCACAGATGGCACAGATTTCACAGATGAGGAAAAGAAATTCAGCCACGGATTGAAGCCGAAGTTCGGCCTCCCAGGATTAAACACGGATTTTTCACAGGAGGGGAACAAACATCGAACGGAAATCTCTCGCGGAGAACGCGGAGCGTCTTGGACTGCGGCAGCCCTTCCACCTTCGCGGCGCCGCGGTCAGTGTCGCGCCGATCTCCCTTCCCGAAAAGACCGGCGCGAAGAGGCGTCTCTAAAACACGCAGCGCTCCGTCAGGAGCGCCATATTTGTAGTAGCATTCTCAAAACGTTTCGAGCTCCGTTAGGAGCAGCATCCATGTAGAGAAGCGTTTCCATAACCTTGTGGCAAATGAGCGAACACCCGCGAACCGCGCGTCCCTACCCGGAGAAAATGCCGCGATAAAACAACGGAAAACCGGGTGGATTTTGGTGTCGCACATCCCAGTTTAACAGGGCTGACAAAGGCTTCCTTTACGGCCCAACCTGTTGTTTTTGTGGGTTGGGAATACCACAACTAATGGTGTTTTCCCTGAAAAACCCGGGTTAAATAAGAGTTGTGTTTTTTGACTGTTTTTCTTAGAATTTCCAAGTGGTGCCCGGAAGGCCGGGCCAACCGGTTGGAACGATTTTTATGCCCGAAGAAAAAGCAGTTGAAACGGCGGAAAAGCTGACGAAAGTCCACGACGCAGGGGAGAAATATGACGCGTCGAAAATAGATAAACTCGAGGGGCTCGAAGCGGTGCGGAAACGGCCGGGGATGTATATCGGCGACCCGGACGAGCGGGGGTTGCATCATTCGGTCTTCGAAGTGATGGACAACTCGATCGATGAACATCTCGCCGGCCATTGCGACAAGATCGAGGTCACGGTTCACGTGGATAATTCCGTTTCCATCCGGGACAACGGGCGCGGCATTCCGGTGGATATGCACCCGAAGTGGAAGATGCCGGCGGTGGAGCTCGTGCTCACCAATTTGCACGCGGGCGGCAAATTCGGGCAGGGCGCGTACAAGTATTCGGGCGGCCTTCATGGGGTCGGGGCCAAGTGCGTCAACGCGCTCTCCGACTGGTTCAAGGTGGAAGTTTCGCGCGACAGCAAGGTGTATTCGATGGAGTTTGCCCGCGGCGTCACCACGCAGCCGCTGAAGGTGATCGGCAAATCGAAGGGCACAGGCACCCTGGTGACCTTTAAACCGGACCCGACGATTTTCACGATCACGACCGAGTTCAAATTCGACATTTTGGCGAACCGCCTGCGGGAACTGGCCTTCCTCAATCCCGGGGTCGTCATCGTGCTGACGGACGATCGCGACGAGAGAACCGAGACGTTTGTTTACAAGGACGGGATCGAACAGTTCGTCAAACAGCTTGGCCGGAACAAGCAGGTGCTGCATCCGAAGCCGATCGTCATCAGCCGGCAGAAGGATGAAATTTTCGTGGATTGCGTCATGCAGTACACGGACAGTTACAACGACCAAATCCTCTGCTTCGCCAACTCGATCGCGAACCCGGACGGCGGCACGCATTTGACAGGCTTCCGGTCGGCGCTGACCCGCGCCGTCAACCAATACGCCAAGCAGAACAACCTGCTCAAGGAGAAGGACCCGGCCATTTCGGGCGACGATGTGCGCGAAGGGCTGGTCTGCGTGCTGAGCGTCAAGCTGCCGAACCCGCGGTTCGAATCCCAGACCAAGGTCAAACTGGTGAACACGGAGATCGACGGCATCGTGTCGTCGATCGTTTATGACGGGCTCATGACGCATTTCGATGCGAACCCGTCGGTGGCGAAGAAAGTGATTGAAAAGGGGCTGCTGGCGGCCCGGGCGCGGGAAGCGGCGCGCAAAGCCCGCGAAACCGTCCGCAAAGGCGCGCTTACGGGCGGAGGGTTGCCGGGCAAGCTGGCGGATTGCTCCGACCGCGATCCCGTCAACACCGAGTTGTATATCGTCGAAGGCGACTCGGCCGGCGGTTCGGCAAAGCAGGGACGCGACCGGAAGTTTCAGGCCATCCTGCCGATCCGCGGCAAGCTGATCAACGTGGAGAAAGCGCGCCTGGACAAGGTGCTCCAGAACAACGAAATCCGGACGATGATCACCGCAGTGGGCACGGGCATCGGGGACGGGGAAGGGGAGGGATCCTTCAACCTGGAAAAGTTGCGTTACCACAAGATCATCATTATGACGGATGCGGATGTGGACGGGTCGCATATCCGGACGCTGCTGCTGACGTTTTTCTACCGGCAAATGCCGGAACTGGTGAAACAGGGGTTTGTCTTTATCGCCCAGCCGCCGCTTTATCAAATCGCGCGCAAGAAACGGGTTGAGTACGTGGATGACGACGCGCAGCTCAACCGGATATTGATCCAGCTCGGCACGGAGGAGGTGCGGCTGCGAAATCTGCGGGATCAGAAGGAACTTTCGGAGAAGCAGTTGAGCGAGGTGCTGGAGCTGCTCGAAGCGCTGGATAAATACGCGAACGGACTGAGGCGCAAAGGCGGCGATTTCGCGACCTACCTGGAGCAGCGGCATCCCAAAACGCACGAGTTGCCGCAACACCTGGTGAAGATCCGGGAAGGCAACGAGGAGAGCGTGCGTTATTTCCACGACAACGAAGAGCTGTCCGGGTTCGATGAAGAGAACCCGGACCTGAAGCTCGGCCTGTCCGGCGAGGAGGAAACCGACACGGCCCTGCTCGAGAAGAAAAACGGGAACGGCTCGACGCGCCGCGCGCGCCACGAGGAGCTTTACGAGAGCCATGCCATCAAGGACCTGCTCGAGAAGCTCGCCCGCAAGGGGTTTAGCGTGGAGCATTACTCCGCCCAGGACAAACCGCTGTTCGAATTGATCGAAGGGGAAGGCGAGAAAGAGCAGGTCAAACCCATCTTCTCGATACCCGAGATTCTCTCCGGCATCAAGGACGTGGGCCGGCGCGGATTGCAGATCAAGCGTTTCAAAGGTTTGGGGGAAATGAACCCGAAGGAATTGTTTGAAACGACGATGAACCCGGCGCGGCGCAAGCTGCTGCGCATCGACCTCACGGACGCGGTGGAAGCGGAGGAGATGTTCACGAAATTGATGGGCGAAGAAGTGGAGCCGCGCCGCCAGTTCATCGAAGACAACGCGCTCAACGTGCGGAACCTGGATGTCTGAAAATGAACCGAGCGCCGGTCCGGTTTTTTCACGATGAAACACCCGCCCGGAACGCCGGATGGTCCGGCGATGTAACACTTTAATTTTGTATGCCTGAAGGAACCAATGCCAACGACCTGCCGGTAAGCAACACGCCGTTGTTTGCCGCGAATGAGAAGATCGCGAAGATCAATGTGGCCGACGAGATCAAGAACTCGTTTCTGGATTACTCGATGTCGGTGATCATCTCCCGCGCGCTGCCGGATGTGCGGGACGGCTTGAAACCGTCGCAGCGCCGCATCCTTTACGCGATGCATGAGCTGGGGCTGTATCCCCCGAGAAAGCACATGAAGTGCGCGAAGATTTGCGGCGACACCTCGGGCAACTACCACCCGCATGGTGAAGCGGTCATTTACCCGACGCTGGTGCATATGGCGCAGCCGTGGGCGATGCGCGAGCGCCTGGTGGATTCGCAGGGTAACTTTGGCTCCGTGGAAGGCGACCCTCCCGCCGCGATGCGGTACACCGAGGCGCGCCTGAGCCCGCTGGGCGGCACGCTCATGCAGGACATGGACAAGGACACGGTTGATTTTGTCCCCAACTACGACGAACGGCTCACCGAACCCGTGGTGTTTCCGGCGGCCTTTCCCAATCTCCTGATCAACGGCGGCACGGGCATCGCGGTGGGCATGGCCACCAATATGCCCCCGCACAACCTCGGCGAAGTCGTTGACGGCATCTGCGCCCAGATTGACGCTCCGAACATCTCGGACAAGGAATTGATGCGGCACATCAAAGGGCCGGATTTCCCGACCGGCTGCATGCTCTGCGGGATGGAGGGGGTCAAGGATTACTTCAAAACCGGCCGCGGCAGCCTGAAAGTGCGGGGCAAGGTGGGCGTCGAGGAGCTTAAAGGCGGCCGCCAGCAGATCATCATCAGCGAGATTCCCTACAATGTGAACCGCGCGGTCCTGGTCGAGCGGATCGCCGACCTGGTGAACGAGAAAATCATCACGGACATCACCGCCGTCCGGGATGAATCGGATGAAAACACACGCGTGGTGGTGGAGATCAAGCGCGACGCGATCGCAAAGGTGATCATCAACAATCTCTATCAACACACGGCCCTGGAATCCTCCTTTGCCGTCAACGCCCTCGCGATTGATCATGGCCGGCCGAAGACCCTGGGCCTGAAGGCGCTGATCAGCTGTTACATCGAGCATCGCCGGGAAGTCATCATCCGCCGCACAAAGTTTGAACTGCGCAAGGCCGAAGAGCGGGCGGAACTGCTCGAAGGGTACCTGATCGCCCTGGCGAACCTTGATGAGTTCATCCGGATCATCCGCAGCTCGGCGACGCGCGATGAGGCCAAAATCAAATTGCTTGCGTTCGACTTTACGCGCGCGCAGGTGGAGAAGCTCGGGATCCTCATCCGCAGCGAGGCGCGTTTGACCAGCGGCCGCTACTCGTTCAGCGAGGCCCAGGCCACCGCCATCCTCGAGCTCCGCCTTTACCAGCTGACGGGCCTGGAAATCGACAAGGTGCGGGCCGAATACCGCGGCCTGGTCGAGCGGATCAAGGATCTGCTCGACATTTTGGCCAAAGAAGCGCGGGTTTTGGCGATCATCAAAGCCGAATTGCAGGCGATCAAAGAGAAATACGCCACGCCGCGATTGACCGAGCTTGTTCCGGACGAGGGTGAAATCGCGATCGAAGACCTCATCGCGAACGAGGGCGTGATCATCACGCTGACCCATAACGGGCTCATCAAGCGGACCAACGTCAGCTCATACCGCGCCCAGCGCCGCGGCGGCAAGGGCGTCATCGGCATGGCGACGCGGGAAGGCGCGACCGAGGAGGACAAGGATTTCATCGAGCATCTCTTTACCGCCAGCACCCATGATTACCTGATGTTCTTCACCAGCACCGGCCGGGTGTATGTCGAGCGGGTGCACGAAATCCCGGACATGGGCCGCGCCGCCAAAGGGCGCAGCATCGCCAACCTGCTGGAGCTGAAACAGGGGGAGACCATCGCCGCCCTGATTCGAATCGAGGCCAAAAACGGGCCGAACAAGGAGGACATCACCTGGCAGCAGCCCGGCTTTCTCTTTTTCGCCACGCGACAGGGCACGGTCAAGAAAACGCCCCTCGATGATTTTGCCAATGTCCGCAAGGGCGGAATCATCGCCATCGGCATCGATCCGGGCGACATCCTGATCGAGGTGAAACTGACTTCCGGCCACGACCAGGTGGTTTTGATCACGCACGACGGCATGAGCATCCGGTTTTCCGAGGAAGACGCCCGGCCGATGGGCCGCCCGGCAACCGGCGTGCGCGGCATCAAGCTGGAAAAGAGCGATTCGGTGGTGGCGGCCGCGGTCGTCGTTGCCGACGCCACATTGCTGGTGGCGGGCGAGAACGGCCTTGGCAAACGTACTTCGTTTGACGAATACCGAGTCCAGTCCCGGGGCGGCAAGGGGATCATTACCATGAAAACCACCGATCGGACCGGGGGCGTGGCGGGCGCGCTCAGCGTGCGGGATGCGGATGAGATCATGCTGATCACCATCGGCGGCCAGATGGTGCGGACATTTGTGAAGGACATTCGCGAGGCGGGCCGAAACACGCAGGGGGTCAAACTCGTTGACCTGGCGGAAACCGACAAGCTCCAGGCGATCGCCCCGGTCATCAGCGAGCAGGATGAAGACGTTGCCGCCGAGCCGGAACTCAAATAGACGCGCCGCCAACTGCGGCAGGCATCCTGCCTGCCGCCACAGCGGAACCGCAAAAACCACAGAGAACGCGAAGACGTTAAAAGCGGGCGGGATGGCCACAGAGTCGAAGTTCGACTTCCCATCATAGACGGAATTAGCCACGGGTTGAACACGGAATCTTCCATTTCGGATTGCGGAATGCGGATTGAAGCCAGAGGGCCTGACCACAGATGTGGAACGGGAATTTAGCCACAGATGGCCCAGATTTCACTGATGGGGGAAAGAAATTTTGCCACGGGCCGAACGTCGGCCTCGCAACGAATTAAACACGGATTGATTGAGGAAGCAGATCCAGAGGCAGAAACTTGATGAGAATTGGAGCAAAGAGGCCTGGCAGCAATGATGCCGCCACAGCGGGGATGGGGGAAACCACAAAGAATGCGAAGGTGTGTAAGGCGGATGGAATGGCCCCATCACAGACGGGAAGGGAGATCAGCACGGATTGACCGCGGCTACGATACGGTAACGTGGCCAGGCTTAGAACTCTTGCCGCGGGAACAATTGGTCTCGCAGAATGTCATCGAGAACGCTTGACGACTTGCTGGCCCGCTCAGCACACCAATCCAGTGAGTCGGGGATGGTCCATGCGAGTGTTGGGGGAATGTGCATGAGGTAATCCATCCCGCCGTTGTGGGCCACGTTTCGCAAGTAAGCGTGTTTGTCTTCTCGCCCTCCACTCATTTCGGCGCCGGTTCCCATCAACCCAATCAGCGCGCCTTCCCGGTCTCCCCGCCGGCTGAGCCAAACCTTAATCCAATCCTTGACCGCCGCCGGCATCTCGCCCTCCGGTGCGGTCGCAAAAATCAGCAGGTCCACCGCCGCCGCTTTCCCGGCTGCTTCCATTGCCGCAGCGGTTTCACCCAGCATCTCAAACGAACACCAGCTCACTTCAAAGTCATGCGTCGTCCAATACTGCTTGACCATTTCATTGCAAAACCGCATCGCTTCCTCGCATGCCCGGTCGTCCTCGTACACCACCATGACCGGCCATGTCACTTTGGTCATCCGCTCTGCTCCGCTCTTTCTGACACGAGTCATAACATTGCCGGGAAAGGTTCCGGCTCGCTGGCGTTGTTCAGAAACTAACGCTAAAACCCGCTCCCGGTACATAGAATATCCGCCCGTTGCCGCAAAATGCAAGAGGGGATCGGCAAAGAGCCTGTTTGTAAATTCCGAGGGGTGCTGTTTTAGCGGAAAAGGCTGCATGGCAAGGCGCGACGAGGGAGCATACCCGCCAGGGGTCTGTGACCGAGGAGCAACGAAGCCAGACGGCCTTTTCCGCTAAAACCCTCCGGGCGGCGGGCCTTTTGTCCGGGGCGCCGGCATTGGCTCAGCCGCTACAGTTTTTTGCTGCGGGGATGTTCTGGCCTCACCGCATTGGCCCCCAGCCAAAATTCTTCGCCGCCAGTGCCCCGCGCAATTTTCAAACAGGCTCTAAGGTGAAAGGCGTTCGATCAACCAGGAGTTGTCCGCCTGCCGGCTGTAACGGAACCGGTCATGGAGCCGGTTCGGCCGACCCTGCCAGAATTCGAAGCTGCCGGGCACAAGCAAATATCCGCCCCAGTTTGGCGGCCTTGGGATTTCCTTGCCGGCGTAACGGGCATCCAGTTGCTTCCAGTTCTCTTCGAGAGCCGCCCGGTCGGGGACCGGCCGGCTCTGGCGCGACGCCCAGGCTGCAAGCCGGCTGCCCCGGGGCCGGCTTTTGAAATAGTCATCCGATTCTTCGGGCGAAAGTTTGGCGGCCTTCCCGGTTACGCAGACCTGCCGCTCCTGCTCGGCCCAATAAAAGACAAGGGTGGCACAGGGGTTGTCGGCCAGTTCCAGCCCTTTACGGCTTTCGTAATTCGTGTAAAAAACGAAACCGCGCTCGTCAAAACCCTTGAGGAGAACAACCCGTCCCGAAGGCCGGCCCTGCCGGTCGGCCGTGGCAAGGAACATGGCATTGATTTCCATCGGTTCGGCCCCCGCCACCAGCAGCAGGCGCTTG
>CAIQQM010000294.1 GCA_903873945.1 uncultured Verrucomicrobiota bacterium | reverse complement strand
ACGCAATGGCCGTTGCTTTTCTGGCGCTGTGCGCCACGGCTTCAACCGAATATGGACGCGAACTGTTGCGTAAGCCTTATGTGATCGGGCGCTACATGTATTCCAACGGAGTGCGCGTGTCCGACGTGGCCAATTACAACACAACCGGATACCTGGCCAAAAGTCTTTGGACCCGGCGCGGAGACACACTGCGCCAGGAGAAACTGGCGCGGGGCGAGGCGATGTTCCGCGGTCAGTGCCTGTCGTGCCATACCCGCGATGTCTATCGTTCCATGAAACGATTGATGGGGGAGCGCAATCGCGAAGGCATTGGCAACATGCTTGCGATCTTGCACGAGAACCAGCCTGACGTGGGGAATGCTTTAACATCGCCTGCACCAGGTTCTGCGGCTTCTAAAAATTCGCCACCGGCCAGGCTGGAATCGCCTTATCGCAAATACATGCCGCCGCTGGTCGGTTTGCCTGACGAAATTGATGCGCTTGGAGATTACCTCGACGCGTTGGTTCGAAACCCGAAAGAGGTCAAATGGTAGGAATTTGCTTTTTTAGTGCCACCACCGGTCATTGACCTGCAAAGGTGGGGGGGGGCTTCCGGCGATATCGCCGGAAGCTCTTGGGCAAGGAATCATTGGCGCGGAATTGCGGGAATAGTGCTGCTGCGGCTTAAAACCAGCCCTTTTTGTTCTGGACGTAGGTTTTTACAAAATCTTCGTCGCTCTTGGTCAGATAGATGATGCCCTCGATCAGGCCAAGGATTGAGCCAATACCGCAGGTGCAAAGGGTGATCACAATCTGAATGATGCCTTCCTTCGTATAACCGAGGACGAACTTGTGAATGCCCAAGCCACCCAACAGGATGCCGAAGATGCCGGCCATGATTTTCTTGTCTGCTCCGGGGATTTTATCGCTCATATTTGTTGATACGGATTTGCTTTTGACGCTCCACGAGGGATGGGAAATTGCTTCCCCATCATCTTCATTTCTCGCCATTTTGTGCCTGTGCCGGTCGCGTGCAAGGAAATTTTTCAAGTAGCGAATGGCTCGCGGCTCGACGTAATGATCGACAAGGCGATGCCGGGTTATGTCTTCCTGTATAGGCTTGTTTATTGGGCGATGGTACTCAATGTGGATGCTGGGCGTGCAGTTCTCAACCATGAAGCGATGCTCCTATTGTGGCCGCGATAACAACGATGACGCGGCTCAGTGTCTTGAGTGCGGCACTAAGTTCGAGCCGCCGAGCGCGCCAGCTCTTCCTGAAACCGGGCGGCCCGAGTATGAAATTGCGCCTCTCGCAGCGTTGGATAAACAGAAGGATTTTGTCACGTTAGTCACGTGCCGAACGTTGATGGCCGCAGACATCGTTGTGGGCAGGCTTCAAGCAGCAGGGATCTCGGCGTTCCTGCCAGACGAGAATTTAATGCAGACGATTGGATGGAACTTCAACACGTTCGGATATGTTCGCGTGCAGGTTTCTCCAAATGACTATGATGCCGCCAAAACCCTGCTCACTGGAACTGAGGCGGATGCCTGAACTGCCGTGCCGGGCGGGGTAGTCGGCCAGGCTTTCCGCCTGGCTGGAGAGAACCGCTCCCTAAAGGGCACTTTGCGCAAAATCCAGCCGCAGGCATCGTGGATGAACGATCAGCATTTGATAAATCATCAAACCTCCAGCAGTGTATAGTCGTGAAGCCAAAAAGGATTCGACTGTTCATCAAGCCGTATTGCGGGTGGTGTCACAAGGCGGAGAGGTGGCTTGGCGAGCGTGATGTGCGGTATGAGAAGATAGATGTGATTTCTGACGAAGCAGCCTTCGATGAAATGATCAGGCTGTCCGGGCAGGAACTGGTTCCTGTGCTTGACGTGGATGGTAAAATCCTGGCTGACTTTGGCCCGGACCAACTTGCGGATTTTTGGACGAAACTTGAAAAGCAAAATGCCGAGCCTGAATCTTCCTGAGCCGGGTGTTCGCCCGCGTTTGCCGGAATGGCTGCGAATCCGGCTCCCAACTACAGACAGCTTTGCCCACACACGCGCTCTGCTGGACGAACTGAGACTGCACACGGTTTGTCAAAGCGCGCGGTGTCCGAACCATTGGGAATGCTGGAGCAAAGGCACGGCCACATTCATGATTGGCGGTGACCGGTGCACGCGCGCATGCGGCTTTTGTGCCGTGACAACCGCCCGGCCGCTTGCGCTCGAAGTGGACGAACCCGTCAGGGTGGCGGAAGCCACACACCGCATGCGGCTCAAGCATGTGGTCATCACGTCGGTGGCGCGCGACGACCTGGCGGATGGGGGCGCCGGGCATTTTCGACAGACAATAGAGGCGGTGCGGGCGCTGAATCCCCGAACGGTGATTGAAGTCCTCACCTCGGATTTCAACGCTCAGGATGCCTCGATTGAATCGGTGTTGGCCGCGAAGCCGCACATCTTCAACCACAATCTTGAAACGGTGCGCAGGCTCACCCCAGCCGTGCGGTCGCGGGCGACCTATGACCGCTCGCTCAGCGTGCTGGCGAAAGCAAAGGCGGGCGGCACCTACGTGAAATCAGGCCTGATGCTTGGGCTCGGAGAAACCGAAGCTGAAATCCTTGCCGCAATGGCAGATTTGCGCCATAGCGGCTGTGATATTCTTACGCTGGGCCAATACCTTCAGCCCACGGTTAGGCATTTGCCGGTGACAGAATATGTCGCCCCGGAAACATTCGCGCGGTATGCGGTGCGCGCGCGGGAGATCGGTTTCATGCGCGTCGCCAGCGGACCGATGGTGCGCAGCTCTTACCATGCCGAGGAGTGTGTTTTGCCGTCAGCGATGCGGCTGCAATAACTGTGGGTTCCTGAAAAAGACGTAAACCGCCCAGGCCAGCACGGAACCGAGGAGCAGGAAGGCAACAAACGAAAGGATTGTTTTGAGGGTCCGGACGCGTTGAATGGTTCGTTCTGTATCTTGCTTTTGCAGTTCCCTGAACATCGCGAATTCCTTGTCCAGCGAGATCAAGGCATCAAGATCCTCTCTCAACTTTAAAGCGAGCCAGGCAGTCGCTGAGCCGCGCCAGATCGTGGGCAGCTTCTCGCTGATCTCCGCATCGGCTTTGACTAGGCCGCAACGGCTCCAAAATGGTGCCTGCTCCTGAGTCCAAAGCCGGAACAAACCATGGTTTGTGGCCAGGGAATTGATTCGATTCCAGAGCAAAGGGCGGAGATGGTCGGCGAGCGCGAAATCCGTGAAACCTTCGCTGTGGATGCGGCCCTGCCGCTCGGCGATTTGTAATCCCACAGCCCCCAGGAGCTGGCCCTCAGTGGTTTCCACCACCTGAAACTCAGTGATGCCTTTGGCCAGGTCGTCACTGGCGAAATGCATGGATTTCCAGAGAGCCGTTAATTGGCTAAGGTCTTCCAGCGTCGCGCGGCGGACGCGATAGTTTGGCGAAGTCATCGTGCCGGCACGAGTTCCGCTGCTATTTGACGTATTGCCGTATTTCGTCCGCCAGCCGATACCCCGCCAGCGCCGCCTGCTTTTCCGCAACTTCTTTGGCCGTTGTGGTGTAACCTTCCGGGAGCGGTGGGGCTGTCTCGGAGCTCGTGCTGCCATTGAGTTTTCCACCGAGATATCCCTTGTCGATGGCAAGCTGGCGGCTTTCCAGGCTCCACGATTTAGGCGTTGTATCCTTTGTCAGTTCGGGGAGCGAACTTCGCGAATATTGGGCGTCGATGCGGACGGCATCGTTGAACTGAGTTTGCGGGTGAATCCGGGTGCCGAGCAAACCGTCCCAGATTGAATGCAATCGGACAACTCGGTCCGCCGGCTTGACGTAGAACTCATTGCCGCCTCGGTCCCCTTCCGGGTAGGTGTCGTTAAATAGTGAGGAACAGTGCAAGGGCTGGTGTACATCTCCGACCAGGTGAATCAGCCAGGACAGAGAAGCAGCTTTGAGTTCCGGGACGGCGTTTGAATCCGAAAGCGTTTTTTCAAGCTGCTCAATGCCATAAATCACGTTATTGGTCGGCGATGGTTCGGTTCCTAAGGGGAAATTGGGCGGACGTAGCGCCCAGTCCACATAGTGCCAATTGGGATGGTCGTATATGCTGTTTGGGCCGGTTGTCCGGCGGATTTCATCCGGCCAGGTTGCGGACCGCATGAAAATGAACGTCGGCAAATCAAGACCACCCGGCTGAAACGAGTTTGTCCACCGCGCATAATCAGGATGCGCCATCAAAATGTCCGTGACTTTCGTTTTCAAGCCCGGCGAAAGTTCGCGGAATGCTTCGGCCGCTATCAGTTCGTGTCCCGGGCCGCTCCAGGCGAGGGCGCTGTGGCAGGGAATCAGGAGGGATCCGGCAAGGAATAAAGTTGCTGATTTCATATCGTGGTAAAAAGCATACACCCCTTTTGACACGAGGGCCAGCGCGAACAATGGCTTGCCGATGGCAAAAAGCGGTCAGGCTTGTCAACGCAGCATCCTTCCAGCTACAAGAGAAGTGTATTAAGGCAGCACAAACTAATTCCATTCAGAAAATCCGTGTTTATGCGTGGCCGATGTTCGGCCCGTGGCTGCTATGGGAAGTCGAACTTCGACTCTGTGAAATCTGTGCCATCTGTGGTTAAAAATCCGTGTTTATGCGAGGCCGACGTTCGGTCTGGCGGGAGGCCGAACTTCGGCTTTAATCAGTGGCTAATTTCTTGTCGGTCGCGTTTTCCGGTGTGGCTACCGGCCTTGCTGCTGGTAGCTGTCACCGTCCTTGCTTATCAGCCCGCTTGGCATGGAAATCTCATTTGGGACGATGCACCGCATATTGCGAGGCCCGAACTCCATTCCTTTTCGGGGCTGGTCCGCACTTGGATCAAGCCGGGGGCAACCCAGCAATACTATCCTTTGGTGTACAGCGTTTTTTGGGTGGAGCACAGGCTGTGGGGCGATTCGACCCTGGGGTATCACCTGGTCAACATCCTCCTGCACACGGTTTCCGCGTTATTATTGTTGAAGATTCTGCAGCAACTGGGAGTTCCCGGGGCGTGGCTGGCGGCGTCGATTTTCGCGTTGCACCCGGTGCAAGTGGAATCAGTGGCGTGGATTGCGGAGCGGAAGAACACGTTATCGGGAGTTTTCTACCTCGGCTCGGCGCTGGCTTACCTGAGCTTTGACCGGACCCGAACCAGGCGGTTTTATGCGTTGGCCCTGGGATTGTTTGTGCTGGGCTTGTTTTCCAAGACAGTGATTGCCACCCTGCCGGCTGCCTTGCTGCTGGTTTTCTGGTGGAAACGCGGAAGATTGTCCTGGAAACCGGATGTGTATCCACTGGCGCCATTTTTTGTGGTGGGAATGGGTGGGGGATTGTTCACCGCCTGGGTTGAACGAAAGTTTGGAGGTGCTGAGGGGGCAGCCTACGACTTCAGTGTGGTTGAGCGATGCCTCATCGCCGGTCGGGCGCTGTGGTTCTACGCTTGGAAGTTGGTTTGTCCGGTGAAGCTGACATTCATTTACCCCCGCTGGGAAGTCAGTTCGTGGATTTGGTGGCAATGGCTGTTTCCGGCGGCAGGGCTGTTGGTGGTGGTGGCCGCGTGGGCAATAACGCGGCCGGGGCGTGGATTGCTTGCCGGGCTGCTGTTTTATGGGGGAACCTTGTTCCCGGCCTTGGGTTTTTTCAATGTGTATCCGTTTCGTTATTCGTTTGTGGCGGATCATTTTCAGTATTTGGCGAGCGTGGGGGTTATTACGTTGGTGTCAGCGGGGGCGGCGCTGCTGCTGGACCGCTGGCGGATTTGGGGGCGCGCTGCCGGTCATCTGTTTTGCGTGGCGCTGCTGGCAACCCTTGCGGTGTTGACGTGGCAGCAGAGCAAAATGTACGCGGACATGGAGACCCTCTGGCGGACGACTATTGCTAAAAACCCCGCCTGCTGGATGGCCCACATCAACCTTGGCACCACCCTCGACAGGAAAGGGCAGACTGACGAGGCGATCCGCCAATACCGGGAAGCCATCCGCCTGAGACCGGATGACGCCGAAGCCTACTACAACCTCGGCATCGTCCTTGCCGAGAAAGGCCAGACTGAGGGGGCGATCCGCCAATATCAGAAAGCCATCCGCCTGAGACCGGATGACGCCGGGGCTCACTACAACCTCGGCATCGTCCTTGCCGGGAAAGGCCAGACTGACGGGGCGATTCGCCAATATCAGGAAGCCATCCGCCTTAAACTGGATGACGCCAAGGCGCACAACAACCTCGGCATTGTCCTGGCTGAGAAAGGCCAAATCGACGACGCGATCAGCCAATTCCGGGAAGCTATCCGCTTCAAACCGGATTATGCTGAGGCCCACAACAACCTGGACAACGCCCTCGGCATGAAAGGCCAAATCGACGACGCGATCAGCCAATTCCGGGAAGTCCTCCGCCTGAAACCGGATGACGCTGAGGCCCGCAACAACCTCGGCGACGCCCTTTTCAAGAAAGGCCAAACCGACGAGGCGATCTGCCAATACCAGGAAGCCATCCGCTTGAGACCCGATGACGCCGTGGTCCACTACAACCTCGGTATCGCGTTCGTCAGGAAAGGCCGGATCGACGAGGCGATTGGCCAATACCAGGAAGCCATCCGCCTGAAACCGGATTACCCCGAGGCTCACAACAACCTCGGCACCGCCCTCGGCAGGAAAGGCCGAATCGACGACGCGATCCTCCAATTCCAGGAAGCCATCCGCCTGAAACCGGATTATCCCGAGGCTCACAACAATCTCGGCACCGCCCTCGGCATCAAAGGCCGAACCAACGCGGCTATAAAGTAATTCCCGGAAGCCAGCCGATTGGCAGTTCAGTGTGGTGGAACATTACAAACCCTGGCCTACGCCGCTCCACAATGTCCGGGTTTCACGGTTGCCTGCTCTTGGCGCGGCGTTCCTGCACATGCTTTCAGGGAAAAAAGACCTGCCGCCGCGCCGGAAAGCCGTTTAGAACCGCAAAAGTGGACTAGGAGTGGACCAAAAGTGGACCGGTGAAATTATTTTGAGGAGAAAACCGAGGTTGTTTTTGATCGGTAAAAAGTGTGTTCCATCCTTATTTTACAGGCTGTTTTGGAAGTGGTGCCAGAGGAGGGAATTGAACCCCCGACCAAAGGCTTATGAGTCCTCTGCTCTACCCCTGAGCTACTCTGGCAACCGGGCAATAATAGTTCAGGAACAGAGCCGTCCGTGTCAAATCGAATGATTCGGCTGCCTTATCAGTAGTTTTTCGTCCACGACAGCAATTTGTTGTCGGGACCGAAGACTAATCGCAGGAACTTATCGTCCGGACTGGTGGTGACGGTCTGGCCGATTCCTACTGCGGAATGGCTGCCGCCTACACCTGTTCCGAACCCGAAACTCAGGCCGGTGTTGCTGTGCCTGACCCATTCCGCAACAGATGTGCCGTTGGTCAGATGGGCGTATTTATCGGGCGGTCCGAGTTCCTTCACAGCCTGGTCGAAAGTATAAGTTCCAACGCGGCTATTCCAGTCAACGGGAGGCGTTGTTTTGCACGCCGTTGCCAGGAAGGCCAGACAGGCCAGGAGCAAGCTCAGGCCTGCCCCGAATCGAATGAGGTTTCTTGCTTTCATAATCAAAAATTACGGCTTTCGCCGGGCGACAGAAGGTGCAGGTGCTTCCGGGCGGCTTTGAATTTTGCGATGGCGGCTGGGGAATCAATCATAATGGGAGGGAAGGTGTTGTAATGAAGCCCAAGCACCTGGTCGCAGCGAACGAATTCAGCCGCCTTGACAGCATCGTCGATGCCCATGGTGAAATTGTCGCCGATGCATAACGCGGCAAATGCCAGGCTTGTGGAGTCGCCGATCAGCTTCATATCCATGGTCAACGCGGTGTCCCCGGAATAGTAAAAACTGCCTTCTTTGCTCTCGATGACAAAGCCGCCGGGGTTCCCGCCGTACGTGCCATCGGGAAGGCTGCTCGAATGAACGGCGTTGACGAACTTGACGCGGCCGAAATCAAATTGAAAGGAACCTCCGTGATTGAGGGGGTGGGTGCGTTGAACGCCCTGCTTGTTGAACCACACCGTCACCTCGTAATTGGACACAATCATCGCGCCGGTCCGTTTTGCGATATCCGCCGCATCGGCCAAATGGTCGGCGTGGCCGTGTGAGATGAGAATGTAATCAGCCGGAATTTTCTTTGCGTCAATGGCCTTCGCCAGGTCGTTCCCGGTGATGAAAGGGTCGAAGAGCAGGTCCCTGTTTGCGACTTGCGCCGCGAAGCACGCGTGTCCGTAGTAAGTGATTTTCATTGGCCTTTTCCTGGTTAAGTTCGGGGCAACTTCGCTTAAACGGGAATATCCACGCAGAACCGGCGCGCGTCAATGGCGGGCTGAACTGTCGCACGCGACTGGCGGGCGCAAGGAAAAAGAGGGGGCGCCTCCCCCCTCCGTATGTTGTGATGCCTAAGCGGCGGCTTCTTCCGTGTCCAGGAAGCCTTGAAGGTGCCGGACCCGGGTGGGGTGGCGGAGTTTGCGCAAGGCCTTGGCCTCGATTTGGCGAATGCGTTCGCGCGTCACGCTGTACATCTTGCCGATTTCTTCCAGGGTCCGCTCATAGCCGTCCACGAGCCCAAAGCGCATTTCCAGAATCTTCCGCTCGCGCTCCGTGAGGCTGGTGAGCACGTCGCCCAGCTTTTCCTTGAGCAAACTGTAGCTGGTCACGTCAGAGGGGTTCTCAGCGGTCTTGTCTTCAATGAAATCGCCCACGCTCACGTCGCCGTCGTCTCCGACCGGGGCATGCAGCGAGATCGGCTGCTGCGCCATTTTCAGAAGCGCGTTGATGCGGGAAACAGGCATGTGCATCTCATCCGCAATCTCCTCGGGCGTCGGTTCGCGGCCGAGTTCCTGGGTGAGCTGCTTTTGCGCGCGCCAGAGCTTGTTCATGATTTCGATCATGTGCACGGGAATGCGAATGGTCCGGGCCTGGTCGGCGATGGAGCGCGTGATGGCCTGCCGAATCCACCAAATGGCGTAAGTCGAGAACTTGTAGCCGCGGCGGTATTCGAATTTCTCAACGCCTTTCATCAACCCGATATTGCCCTCCTGGATCAGGTCGAGAAATGATTGGCCGCGATTGGTGTATTTCTTGGCGACGGAAACCACCAGGCGCAGATTAGCCTCGGCCATGTGCGTTTTGGCCTGGTGCGCCCGATCCGCGGCGCGCTTCAACTGTGTGAAGATTTTGTCGAACTCCTCGCGGGGGAGCCGCACGAATTGCTCGAGGGCGTTGATTCGGATGCGCTCTCCCCGAAGGGCGGAGCGTTGTTCCGCGGATTTGCGGCGGGCTTCCAGCTCCTGGATGCTGCGCAGGCCGGTCTTGAATTTTTCATGGACGTTGCCGGCCACGACAATCATGTCCTCCAGCACCCGTTGCTTGTAGAAGAATTTCTGGAAATAATCCTGAAGCCTTTTGTCGAGCTTGCGGAACACCGTGAATAGCTTTTGGCGGCGGCTCTGGGTCGCGGCCTTCTGCCACGCGATGTATTTCTCGTCCACCTTCGTGTCGAGCACGCGCACTTTTTTAATCAGGACGCGCAGATCTTTGAGGTGCTTTTCGCGATTGGCGACTTTTTTGTCCACCACCACGCGGTCAAATCGCTCCTTGGGCGGTTCCGAAAGGAGCTTTTCGGCGATTGCGATATGCTCCTTGGCGGTGAAGCCCAGGCCATACACCAGGCGCTTCATTTCAACTTCGGCGTCTTCGATGCGTTTGCAGATCTCGACTTCCTGTTCCCGGGTGAGCAGCGGAACCTTGCCCATCTGGTTCATGTACATCCGGACCGGGTCATCCAGCACCTCAAGGCGGGTATCTTCCTCTTCCTCGGGTTCAGCCGGTTTTGCGCGTTCGATTTCCGCATGATCCACAATTTCAATGTCGAGATTGCGGAGCTTGGTGTAGAGCTCATCAAGGTCGTCGGGCACAAGACCATCCGGCAGGACATCATTGATATCGTCGTAAGTGACATGTCCGTGCTCATGGGCCAGGTGGAGCAGCGTCTTGATGGTTTCCGTGAGGTCGATTGCGGGAGACGTTCCAGTTGCCCCGGGAGAGGAGGGTTTGCCCGGCTGAGCGCCTTTTTTGGGTTGCTTGCCGGGATGACTACCGGATGCGGAAACGCTATGAGGCGCTTGCGGTGGACGGGCTGTCGCGTGAATCGGGGCCTTCGCTGAGATGACGAAACGATGACGATGGGCGTGGGTTTTCCCGGAGGCCGCGTGCGAGCTTCGGCTGGCATGTTTCTCCGCTCTGGCGGCAAATTTAGTATTTTTCCTTTTCAGCATAATATTCAGACGCCCACACTCTATTTTGGTTCAGAAATAATTGTGAGCCACTAACATACGACGTTCATTGCCGGAGCGTGTGTGCTGCCAGCCAACCGCGAGAGACATTCGAAGACGGCAAACACCGAAATGATGGCGTGTTCTTACGACACAACTCATCCACCAGCCCAAATTTTCAATCAGCGTTCCCAAGAACGCACTGTGCCCCAAGGAGTTACGCCTGCGCAAACCTCGCCGTCAAATGGATATCTTCTTATCTCCAAAGAGAAGTTTCAAGCATGAAAAAGAAAATTATTTTCAGGTTCAAAAGGAACTAGGCCCAAAAGTTGCGGCTGCCCAAAAGGGGAGGTGTTTGCGCTGAAGGATTACCGAAGCGCTGCCGACCAGTACGCCGCCACGCCCAAGGTGCGGTTCCCGGTCGCTGAATTGGTCAAAACCATCTAATACCGTATCTCGCATTGCCCTCGGCTCCTAACTCGCAGAGCAGCGAGATTTGATCGGAGGCAGAGGGGCTTTCAAATTCCTTTTACACGCAGTCTGAATCTTGTAATCAATTAGGCGAATGAGTGCCTCTTTGATCACAAGCCAGACAAAATCGGAAAACAAGAAAACACACTCGGGAGTTCTGGCGCTGATCGCATTCATCGCACTGCTTTTCGCGGCGCTCCTTCTCCTGCCTCCACTCAAGGCCGAGGCCAAAACAAAGGCATCGCGCATCCAGTCCGTAAACACCATCGCGAGCCCCTTCATCACGATGCCAAGCACGAACGCGCTTCCCACTGCCATAACGAAATGAACCCAGCGCTTGAGGTAACAGCCGCCCCGCTTCTCCGCTCGACGCCCGGTGGCAGTTCGGGAGCACCTCGTGCGCTCTACCGTTCCTGTCGGCTGCGGCCATGAATTGGCTGCGCTGGCCTTGCCGACCATGAATAACTTCGGATGACCTATATTGAGTCGTTAGGCGACTCAGAGCGTCTCTCGTGGAATGAAAACACTTCAAGAGCGCGTTCAGCGAGCCCTCCGCGAGGATGTTGGCATCTCGCCCTATGACTCGCGCTGGCCTGACCTGTTTCGATGCGAGGCGGAGCATCTTCGCTCGTGTATTCCGGCAGCACTAATCCGCCGCATCGAACACTTCGGCAGTACCGCCGTTCCGGGACTCGCCGCCAAGCCGATCGTGGACATGCTGGTTCAGGTGACCAGCCTCCGCGCCGCCCGAACCGAGATTGCGCCCATCCTCAAGGCCCAGGGCTACGATTACTTCTGGCGTCCCAGCTTCGGCGACGACATTCCGCCGTGGTATGCGTTCTTCATCAGGCGCGATCGCCGGGGCATCCGCACGCACCACATCCACATGGTCACTGGCCGCCCCGCGTTTCGGGAGCACTGGGATCGCCTTTTCTTCCGCGACTACCTCATTGCGCATCCGCAAACTGCCCACGTCTACGAAAGCCTCAAGATTGAGTTGGCAACCGCGCATCCAAACGACCGCGCTGCCTACACCAACGGCAAGACAGCTTTCATTCAGCGCATCACAGCCCAAGCAAAGAAATCCAAATGAAGTTGCCGGACCACAGCGTAGAGCGCGCGTTAAAGGCCCGGCTGCTGGGGCGCGGGATCAAGTGGCTCGGCGGGTTATTGACGAGGCTGCCGCCAACTGCACCACGGTCAACCGTGGTTCCGATTACCTTATGGTATCGTTGGTTCGGCCTGTCTTGAGGAGGGCGGTCCGAAGGTTGTTGCGGGCGTCGGCGTCATCCGGCCTCAGTCGGATGGCTTCCTGGAATTGGCTGATCGCCTCGTCGGTTTGCCCTCTCTTGACGAGGGCGATACCCAGGTTGTAGTGGGCGTTGGTATCATTCGGTTTCAGGCGGACGGTTTCCTGGAACTGGTGGATCGCCTCCTCGGTTTGGCCTTTCCTGCCGAAGGCGATACCGAGATTGTAATGGGTGTCAGCTTCATTCGGTTTGAGGCGGATGGCTTCGTTGAATTGGCTGATCGCCTCGTCGGCTTGCCCTCTTTTGACGAGGGCGTTGCCGAGGTTGTTGTGGGCCACAGCGTTATCCGGTTTCAGGCGGATGGCTTCCTGGTATTGGCTGATTGCCGGGTCGAGCTGGCCTCTCTTGTCGAGGGCGGTGCCGAGGTTATAGTGGGCGTCGGCGTCATCGGGTTTCAGACGAGTGGCTGCTTGGAGCTGGCTGATCGCCTCGTCAATTTCACCTTTCTTGAGCAGGGCGTTGCCAAGGTTGTAGTGGACGTCGGCGTCATCGGGTTTCAAACGGATGACTTCCTGGTATTGGCGAATCGCATCGTCGATTTGGCCTTTCTCGACGAGGGCGGTGGCGAGGTTGTTTTGGGCTTCGGCGTAATCGGGTTTCAGACGGAGGGCTTCCTGGTATTGGCTGATTGCTGCGTCGGTTTGGCTTTTTTTGAGAAGGGCGTCGCCGAGATTGTAATGAGCGATGTAATTGTTCTCCGTGACTTCGAGCGCGTGCCGAAAGAGGGTTTCACTGTCCTTCCAATAACCAATCTGTTGCCACGTCAACGCCATGCAGCAGACGAGCGCCACTGAACCCGCCACCAACAGCGTAATCCCATGATGCCGCCAGTGCCGGGCCAGTTCGTATGCGCCCCAGGTTGCCAGAATCAGCACCCCAAGCGACGGAATATAAGTGTGCCGATCCGCCAGCGCCTGTCCGCCCGTTTGTACCAACCCAATCACGGGCACCAGCGTCCCGCAATACCACAGCCACCCCATCAGCAAAAAGGGATAGCGCCGCCATTTCACAATCAGCAGCGCCGTAATGCCCAGGAGCAACACGCTCGCCAGCAGCACTTTCGCCAGCGGCCAATGCCCGGGGTAGGGATAGAAAACGGCCAGATCCGTTGGCCAGAACATCTTCCCCAGATGGCGGCAGTACGAAATCAGGGCATTCGCGCTGTGTGCGCCCAGTGGCAGGCTTTCACCCGCTGCCAAGGAGCCTCCGCGTTTCTGCACGACAAAGGTCACTACGCTCGCGGCCGCCGCAAGGGCAAAGAACGGGACTTTCTCAAAAAGCAACGACGCAAGAGGGGACTTGGCCACTGATTCAAGCCGAAGGTCGGCCTCCCGATGGATTAAACACGGGTTTTTAGCCACAGATGGCACAGATTGCACGGATGGGATGGGAGACGGGGGGCAAAGGGCAAGAGGCAAAGGCTGGAAACGGCGAAGGGGCCAGTAATCAAGCAGCAACATCACGAACGGCCACGTCACCAACATCGGCTTGCTCATCAACCCAAGGACGAAGAAGAAGAGGGAAAGGAGATAGAAAATGGATTTCTGCTTTCCGTCCGCGAATGGAGAACTTTCAGTCCCGGACTTCTGCGCGTAGCGAGCGTAAAAAATAAGCGAGAGAAGGCCGAAACAGCCGCTGAGCACATCCTTGCGTTCAGCGACCCAGGCGACCGATTCGATGCGCAGCGGGTGAATGGCGAACAACGCAGCCACAAATAGGCTCCGCCACGTTGCGCCGGTCATTTGTTGGAGCAACGCGAAGACCAGTGCCGCGTTGAGGGCGTGAAGCAGCACGTTGGTCAAATGGTGTCCCCAGGGTTTCAACCCAAAAAGTTGACAGTCCAACATGTGGGACAACACCGTTAAAGGGTGCCAGTTGTCGGCAACAGGGTTGCAGAATGACCATTTTACACTTTCCAAGGTCAGCCCATTTTGGACGTGAACATTCGAGGTCACATAGAGGTTGTCATCGAAGTTGACGAAATCATATCGCATCGCTGGCCAGTAAAGGGCAACCGTCACCAGCACCAGCGATGCTGCAATCAGCCACACCGGAAAACGCGACCGACAAGAACTTAGCCACTGATTCAACACGGATTAAACACGGATTTTCCGAACGGGAGTTTAACGCAGAGGCGCAAAGGCGCAAAGACGCAAGAAGAACTCAGATTGAAGCCGGAGGTCGGCCTCCCAATTAAGCACTGATGCTTAGCCACAGATTACACAGATTTTACAGAATTCCCGAATGGGATTTTAGCAGGGAAGAACGATGAATGTACGGGAAGCGAAGGGGGGGAGCCAACCACAGATTCCAAGGATTGCAGGAATATTCGGAGCTTATCCGGAGGAAGAATTTTTCCGCTCTGTGAAATCTGTGCAATCTGTGGCCATGATTTCTGTCCCATTCCGCGCCATCTGTGGCTAAGTCCCTCTTCCAGCGGCTTTGCGTTAACGATCTGTGACCCCGCCGGCTTGGGCTTTCTTGAGGAGGGCGTTCTTGATCTTTCTTCGAAAATGCGGACAGGCAATGCGGAGTGCCTGAGACAGTGGAACGATTTGTCTTTGATGCCAAGCCGTTCGCAGATGCGCTTGAATTGCATCGAAAGGGAGACGCGGCGGCTCACATTGAGGATGGTTGCGCGTTGGTCGGGGAACAGATACCGCTCATGGGCCACGGGGATCTGCGTGACGGCCTCGGCTGCCTTCGCCTGCCCGTGGACTTTCGAATCAAGGATGCTCGTCATGGACCCGGTCCGTGCTCCCGGCAAGACTGTGAGTTCCGATTCCTTACACCAGCCGGCGTGACTGGCGTTTCGGCAACCGTGATAACGGGTGGGAGCGGTCGGAGTCGCCCGGTTGGCCCGGCAAGAGGAATTCCTTCAAAAACGCGGGCTTATCATGCCGGCCTGCCCGCTTGTAATCGCGCCACATCACTTCGGACGTCTCTTCCGGAGCCAGCTTTAACTCGCGCGTCAGAAAATCGAAAAGCAGCTCCATCAAGCGGACCAGGGCGATGCTATCGGTCCGGCCCACCCGTGCGTGCAGCCATTCGCTCCAATGCATGAAGGCGTCGAAAGGGGACGCCTGGCTTTTCCAAATTAGCCCCGTGCTTTCCACAAAATTGCCGCTGTTTCCGACGAGATCCCAATAGCGCGCGAATCGCCGCAGCTTTTGCATCGTCGCAAAGTCGATGAGCTTGTTCTGCAACAGTTCATAGGGCGGTTGCGGGTTATAGACCATCCCGCATTCCACATCGTGGCGGACAATCGGCGTTCCGCGCAACCGCTTGAGGAGACCGACCTGGATCTCCTGCGGTCCGAGGGCAATCAACTGGTCAAAGCCCGCCGCAAAACTGTCCAAAGTTTCGCCGGGCAGGCCCGCAATCAAATCCGCATGGAGGTGGACGCCGGTCTGAGCGCGCAGGAACCTGATGTTGTCTTCCAGCCGCTCGTAGTTCTGGCGGCGTTTGATTGAACTGCCGGTTTCCTCGTTGAACGTTTGCACGCCCACTTCGAATTGCAGCGAGCCGGGCGGGAACCTGGCGATGATCTCGCGCAAGGCAGCGGGCAGACGGTCGGGGATTATTTCAAAATGGTGGAAATGCCCCGGCTGATAACGTTCGAGGAAGAACTCGAGTATTGCCCGGCTGGTGGGAACGTCGAGATTGAATGTGCGATCAACAAATTTGAACTGCTTCACCCCGCGATCTAGCAGCCGCTGCATTTCCTTCAGGAAAGAGGGCAGGGGAGCCTGGCGGACAGGAATGTCGAGCGAAGACAGGCAGAACTCGCACGTGAAGGGGCAGCCGCGCGAGGCTTCGACATAAATGAGCCTGTGCGCGATGTCCTGGTCGTCGTAAAGTTCATACGGGAGCACGATTTGGGGGAACTCCGGCAGGTCTGGGACAATGACCTTCGAAGCCGGCCGACCGCCGGAAAGCAGCAGGTTGCACACCTCGGCAAATTTCAAATCGGCTTCACCCGTGATGACCCAATCCGCCAGGCGAACGATGGGCTGCTCCTCCGTTTCGTGGCTCACCTCCGGTCCGCCGAGGATGATGACGATGTCCGGCCGCACCCGTTTCAGCATCGCGACGATTTCCGTCGCCGGGGCGACATTCCAGATGTAAACGCCGAAGCCGATGATGGCGGGGTTGCGCGCCAAGAGGGATTCCACGATGTCCGTTGGGCGCTGATTGATATCGTATTCCGCGATGCAGGCCCGGGACCGGAGCTGGCCCAGGTTGGCCAGCAGGTAACGCAGGCCGAAAGCGCAATGGCTGTACCTCGCGTTGAGAGTCGTCAGCACGATATCGGGCATCGTGAAAAACAAATTACCTTGTTGTGGGAGGAGAGTCGAGAGTCGAGGTCGGGGAACGGGGTTAGCGAGCCCCGCGCCAGTCGAGAACTTTTAGCTGCACCAGGCGGCGGCCGTTGTATTGATTGACGATCGGAGCGAAGGCGAGGTCGAAGCGGCCGACGGGGAGAGATTCATTGCCGGCGTTCCACCAGATGGCTTCCTGCGTGGTGGAACCGTCGGTAACCCACATTTTGACATGCTGCTTTTCCGCGCCGATGCGCTGGAGCGGGCGCTGGTGGGTGAGGTTGCGGGTGAAGAACTGGGCGGCGGGGTTCCTTTGCCCCAGCGGCTTCAATTGCTCCAGGTCCGCAAGGCATTCCAACGTCATTTCCTCAAGCCCGACCTCGGCATCGAGGCGCAAGGGGGTTTGCAAAGTCTCCGGTGTGAGGACACGTCGGGCGAGTTCGTTGAGACGGGCCCGGAAAGCGTCGAGGTTGGCGGGCTGAACGGTCAGCCCCGCAGCCATCGCGTGACCACCGTGGCGAACGAGCAGGTCGCTGCATTGGCGCAGGGCCGCGGCGAGGTCAAAACCTTCGATGCTGCGGCCCGAGCCGCGCCAGTTGCCGCCTTCGCCGCCGACAATGATGGTGGGCCGATGGAACTGCTGAAGCACGCGGGATGCGACGATGCCGACGACGCCGATGTGCCAGCCGGGTTGCCCTTCCACGATGACAAAATCGGTTTCGGGATTGAACCTGGCCCGCAGCGCGGTGATGACCTCATCCACGATGGCGCGCTCGATTTTTTGCCGCTCGCGATTGCAGGAATCCAGGGTTTGCGCGATGGGCATGGCTTCGGTCTCGTCGCGAGCCTGGAGAAGGAGGAGGGATTCCTCGGCGGTTTCGAGGCGGCCGGCGGCGTTGAGGCGCGGAGCCAGCTGGAAGGCAACGTCGTAGGTGCCGAGAAATTCCGGGGATTGGGCGATGGTTTTCAATGCCATCAAGCCGGGACGCCGGGTGGTGTTGAGACATTCCAGACCGGTCGCGACCAAAATGCGATTTTCGCCGGTGAGCGGGACAATGTCGGCGATGGTGCCGAGCGCGACCAAATCGAGCAGGGAACGCAAATCGTAAACGTCGGCGCCGGGCAAACCGGCGGCGCGTCCGTGCTTCACGAGGGCGTGGGCGAGCTTGAATGCCAGGCCGGCCGAGCAGAGTTCGGTGAAGTCATGCGGGGCGGTTGCGCCAGATGGCCGGAGCGGGGGAGCCGTGGAATCTTGAGATGACGCGGGATTCGGGAGCGATGTTCTGGCAGGCGAAGGATTGAGGGCGAGTTGGGGGTTGACGATGGCTACGGCGGCTGGCGCGGGGAAAGCGGCCTGGTGATGGTCCAGCACGATGACGTCCACGCCGCGCTTCTGAAGCCAGGCAATGGTTTCCACGGCGGTTGACCCGCAATCGACGGCGAGGAGCAGGGTGGAAGGGAATTGGCGGAGGCAGTTCTCTACGCCGTCCTGGCTCAGGCCATAGCCTTCATCCATGCGATGCGGCAGATAGCAGTTAACCGTCCAGCCGAGGGCTTGGAGCACTTCCTGCAACAGGGCGGTGGAAGTCACGCCATCAACGTCGTAATCTCCGAAAATTACGAGAGGCTCATTGCGTTCGCGCGCGCGGAAGAGGCGGGCGACGGCGGCTTCCATGTTTGGGAGAAGGAACGGGTCGGCGAGTTGTTTGAGCCGGGGCTGGAGGAAGGCGCTGATCGGGGCCGGTTCGTCCAAGCCGCGGTTCAGGAGGCATTGAGCCAACAGGGGGCGGAGGCTCAAATCAGCCGCGAGTTTTCCCGCAAGGAGCGGCTGCGCGGGCGCGAGTAGCCAGCGGAATCTCATGCGGCCGGTTTTCCCCGGGCCCGGTCCGTTGCCGAAAGGAGGATGGAGCTCAGGAGAATGACCCCGATGACGAGCAGGGCAATGGGGGTGGAAATATCAACCTGGAACCAGAGCGGCGGCTGGCGGTCGTGGGGATCGATGAGCATTTTTATGCCGATGAAAACCAGCACGATGGAAAGGCCGTATTTGAGATAGCGAAACCGGTTGAGGGCGCCGGCCAGGACGAAGTAAAGGCTGCGCAACCCCAGAATTGCAAACACGTTTGAGGTGAAAATGATGAACGGTTTGGTCGTCACTGAGAAAATCGCGGGAATGGAATCAACCGCAAAGAGCAAATCCGTGGTCTCAACCATCATCAGGACGAGAGCAAGCGGTGTCAGTGCCCATCTGCCGTCAGCCAGGACCATGAGTCGCCGGCCATGCAAATTGGGGGTGATCGGGAACAGCTTGCGCGCAAGGCGGACGAGGCGGTTGTTCTCGGGGTGCACCCTGGTTTCGACGAATAGCATCCGGACGCCGCTGTAAAGGAGGAAGGCGCCGAACAGGTACAGAATCCAATGAAGCCACAAGACGAGCGCGACCCCGGCTCCAATCATCAAGCCACGCATGAGCAATGCGCCAAGGATGCCCCAGAACAAGACGCGATGCTGATGGACGGCAGGGATCGAAAAATAGTTGAAGATGAGCGCGATGATGAAGACATTATCCATCGAGAGCGACAGCTCGATGATGTAACCGGTGAGAAATTCGAGGGCCTCTTTTTCGCCGCGCAGCGATTTCAGCCCGATTGAAAAGAGCATGGCCAGCGAAAACCAGACGGCCGTCCAGAGCAATGCCTCCCGGAACTGAACCACGTGGGCCTTGCGGTGAAATACTCCGAGATCCAGCGCCAGGCACATCACCACGAAGGCGATGAAACCAAGCCAATGCCAGCAGGTGACTTCAACCATGGCAAACATGGGGAATAAACGGGGCAAAGGCAGGCGGGATGTCTGCCCGGCTGCGCTTGCGGTCTGCGCTCTCCTCAATGGGTTTCATAGGCGACCCCAATCTGTTGCAGCGCGCCCGGCTCCGCTCATGACGGGGCGGTTATCCTCGCGCGGGCGCGGCGGTGTTCTCGGCGGCGATCTGCGCTCCGGCCCCGATGCTGGGCCGCTGGCCCTTATGCCACCACAACACCAGCGCACTGGCGATGTAGATGCTGGAGTAGGTGCCGGTGATAATGCCGACCAGGAACGTGAACGCGAAGTCATTGATTTCGCCGCCGCCGAAAATGTAAAGCGACGAGGTCGCCAGGAATACCGTGCCCGAGGTGATGATCGTCCGGCTCAGGGTCTGGTTCAACGCTTTGTTCATCACTTCCTTGAACGTGCCGCGCAGTCCTAACTTCAAGTCTTCGCGGATACGGTCGAAGATCACGATCGTGTCATTCGTGGAGAAACCGATAATGGTCAATATGGCCGCCACGGTCGTGGCATTGAATTCGCGGCCGGAAAGACAATACCAGCCAATGGTCATCAAGACGTCGTGGATGACGGCCAGAACCGCGCCAACGGCGAACGAAAACTCATAACGGAACGCCACGTAAACCAGGATGCCGAACAGGGAGAGCAACGCCGCAATGATGGCGGACCTTTGAATGTCCTGGCCGACCGTGGGCCCGATGTGATCCTCGCCCAATAGATGGAATTGCGCCCCGGGCAATTGCTCCACGATCTTTCTCACTGTGTCTCCTGTTT
>CAIQQM010000293.1 GCA_903873945.1 uncultured Verrucomicrobiota bacterium | reverse complement strand
GACCCTGTTCCTCGATGAGATCGGCGATTTGCCCATTCCGATTCAACCCAAGCTCCTGCGCTTTCTCCAGGACCGGGAGTACGAACGAGTCGGCGATCAACTGACCCGTCGAGCGGACGTTCGTATCATTACCGCTACGAACACCGACCTGGAGCAGGCGGTTCGGGACGGGCGGTTCCGCGCAGACCTGTTCTATCGGCTCAACGTCATTCAGATTGAGATTCCCGCCCTTTCCGAGCGTCCCGATGACGTCGAGCTTCTCGCCCGCAACATGCTTTCATTTTTCGCCGCGCAGAATCACAAGGTGGTCCTGGAATTCTCGAAGAAAGCGCTCCAGGCCTTACGAAGCTATAACTGGCCCGGAAATATCCGGGAACTGCGCAACGTGATAGAACGGGCGGCCATTCTCTCTCCCGGGCAGACGGTGGGCGTGGAGTATCTGCCGGATTCCGTATCTCCTCATTCTTCTCCCGCCCAGTTGGGAGATCTGGTTTCATTAGACGTGATCGAGGAGACCCATATCCGCCGGGTGCTGGCCGCCACCAAGTCGCTCCAGGAGGCGGCCGAGGCTTTGGGCATTGATCAGGCGACTCTCTGGCGCAAACGCAAACAATACAGAATCTGACCACGCTGAAAAGGCTGGTCCCAGGAAAGCTGACGAATCCAGATAAAAAATTTCTTTGTGTCAGCGAACTGAAGTGGATCAACTTGGAGGAAACTATTAGGGCCTTTTGTGAGGCTTTTCCTAACCTATCGATAGCCATTCGCCTCGAAGCGCTAATCTGAAAGTAGTACCCTGGGCCTATGTTTATATCGACGGAGGGAAGATATAGAATTCTCAGCACAGTTGTGCTACCAGGTGAATCAACCAAGAACGAGAGAAACAATCGAAGCCGGAGGGGCAGATAGCACGCGGTCTCGCCACGGTTTCAGGAGGGTATCGTGACAATCAAACCCGGGAGCAGGGATTTGCTGTGGATGGCCGCGGGAGCGATCATACTGCTCGCGGTGGTGCTGGTGGTGCTACATTTCCACCCCACGCAGAGCCCCTTGGCGCAACTCGCCCTCAAGGTCAGGAAGGCCGACTTGGCAACCCAGATGCGGTTGAACCTGGCATTGGCCTCGGAGGCAGAAAAGAGCGCCGTCCTAGCCGTCACCGATGAAGACTCGCGGACCTTTGCCGACCAGGCCCGCGCGGCCACGGCGGAGGTGGAGCGGAAACGCCAGGAGCTGGAAAAACTCCTGGCGGCGGGTGGCACGCAGGAAGAAAAAGATTTGCTCGCCCAATTTTCCAAGACCTTCGCTGAGTTCCAGCGCATCGACCACGACTTGTTGGTTCTGGCGGTCAAGAACACGAATATCAAAGCCTATGATTTGGCCTTCGGCCCGGCCATGGACGCGCTCAATACGATGAACACCGGTCTCCTTCGCCTCCTGGGAAAAAACAACGGAACCGCGGTGTCCCAAAAAGTACATGCCTCCGTTTATGCCGCCATAAACGGTGCCTGGCAGATACAGGTTTTGCTCCCTCAGCACATCGCGGAAGAGAGCGATAAAAAGATGGACGAGTTGGAGAGGCGCATGG
>CAIQQM010000292.1 GCA_903873945.1 uncultured Verrucomicrobiota bacterium | reverse complement strand
TGTCCCAAGTGTAAGACCGGCAAGCTGCAACTCATTACCGGCATCGACGATTCGAAATGGTACGGTTGCAGCGGCTATCCGCAATGCCGGTTCACCAAGACCTACATCCCCCACACCTTCACCCCCGCCATGCTCCAGGCTGGCAGTGGCGGGGAGAAGCCCGGCGGCAAGCACGCCAACAGCAGCAAAAACGGCCAGGAGAGCGCTGGCGGTAGCGGGCAAAGCCAAACATCGACGCTCAGGATCCAGAAGATGCCTTTAGCGGCGAAATCGCCGGACGGAGAGCTCAAGCCCGAGAAGGCGCGCGAAACTTCCCCCGGGCAACACGCGCTGCCGGAAGGAGCGACCGCGACCGTGCTGGACGCGAATGCCAGGCAGCCAGCCAAACCGGACCGGTATCGGCGCATCCCGGCGTTCATTCTGGAAATGCTCAATCTGCCTCGATCCCCCGCAGTCGCGCCTCCCGCGGCCCCATCCATTTCCTGAGGGCTCTCAACGGCAGACGCAACGATCGGACGCCAGACCCGCATCCGTTGCTATAGAGCTCCTTCCCAAAGTAATGCCAAACGCGATTTGCATGAGCATACTCGCCAAAGGCGGCAGGACAGACAGCTTTCATACCGCCAAGGCTTTTGAATTTGCCGCCCGGAACGGCGGCAAGAATCCCAAAGCCGTCCGGCTGCGCGCTGAGCCTTCGGGTGACGGCAACAATTACCGGGAAATCGCCGTTCGCGCTTTTCGAGGCACAAAACCCATCGCCGACATGGTCGTGGGGCTGGATGCTCATGGAAACCTTCGCGTCGTCTGCACGGCCAACGGTGAAGGGGACGGTGACCACGCCATGGCCCTCTTCCCAGAGCTGCCCGCAGGGGAGATGGTCCGGCGCACGGTTTGCGACCTGGACGCACCCCCGAAGAAAAGTTGATGGCTCCGCAAAAACCGCCTTTAGGCAAACGACGGCGGGGCGAAAGTGAACGGATCCATTTCCAGCTTGCCGCTGCCCATGATCGCCTTGTTAAAGGCGTCCGTCAGCAGGTCTCGCGCGACGCGTTTGGGCGAGCGTCCCGAGGGGTAGCACCGTGAGTCCGCTTCGATTTCCACGGCGTCCTTGGATTGCTCTGCGCGTTCGGCCAAAGTGGCCGCGCGCACGTTCATCTGCTGCTCCCGCTGATCCGGGTCGGGAACGGCCGCCAGCCGAAAATAATCGGATAACGCGCCTTCAACCGAGTCTTCCACCAGCTCAGAAACAATTTTGGCGCTCTGGGGACCGCTGTAAACCGCACCTTCGACGTTCTTGAACTCAAGCGACGAAGGCAGGCTCGTCTTGAAGAATTCCAACGAGTTGCGAAGCGTGGTCTGCAGCACTTTCATGGCCGCCCCAGCCACCGCTGAGGTTTTGGAATTCACAAGCTCGCCCTGGATCTGCGCTTCGGGACTCAGGGCCTTGACCACCTCTTCGGGCGATTCCGAAGCCAGCCGGGCCAGGGCCGTTGGGGTCAGCGACTGGACCCGAACCCGGGAATCCAGCGCCGCCTCCAGCTTGGTGTGGTAGTCCGGAACGTTTTGCTTGCCGAACTCGTCCAGTTTTGCCGCCAGGCGCTGGTTGTCCGTGTCGAATGACTCGTGGAGCGCCAGCGCGACAACCGCCTCGGTTTTGGTCATGTTATAGGCAGCCGCCACGAACGAAGCCTCGCGCCCGTAATCCTCCGTGGATCGCCCGCTCAACACACACACTTCCTTAAGCAGGGCATCGGCTTTCTCCTCCGGAACGGTCCGATAAACCGCGCAGGCGCTGCGCAAGAGCAGCCCGCGCGAACGGGTCACCTCCGGGACGCCGCCGCTCTTGGCCGACAGGCGGGGCAGCAGCGAACGCGGAGGCGCCAGCATCTCCACGCCGGAACCTGTGGAGCACAAGTACCTGGAGGCACACGAGGTCAATAGCTGCCGAGCGGCATCGAATTTGCGGTAGATGTCGGCCGGATTGGACAACGGAGCACGTGTTTTTGTGAAGCGATCGGTCACCTTGTGCTCATTCTCGGCCTGGAGGGCTTCAAACGCGGAGGTGCAGGGAATCGGCTCACTGATGCCCCAATACCCCCGCAGCAGGTCGCGCGAGACATAGTTCAACATAGCCACCTGTGACGCTTGTTGAATCGTGGGCCCGTGATTCGGCAGCTCCACGCCAAAACTCCGGGGATCCGCCGCCACCCGGGATAGCTCGTCGCCGAAATCCAGTTCGGTCCCGTCCGACAGCTTGAACGGAGTCCGGGCAAGGGAGCCGGTATCACGGGCCAGGTAATTCAATATCGCCAGACCGTGCTGTGGCATCGAGCGGCGTTGCGAACCGACCGCCTCGCAAAACTCCGCAAGCGGCCGCAGCTTTTGGGCGCTCTTCTCCATCAGACCGGCCATGAACTGTTCAAACAGTTCCTTGACCTCGACTTTTTGC